>CAZJWT010000024.1:0-5211 GCA_964550005.1 uncultured Clostridia bacterium
ATTGTCACAAATAGAAGGAAGGATATTAAAAAGAAAATATATCTTTTCATTATACAGGGCCCTTAAAGAGACTATTTTTTAATTATCTGGACATCTTCTAAACGATTCATATTTAACCTGGAAACCACCCGAGCCCTCTTCTCTAATCCTCCCACTCCGGTTAAGACTTCCTCAACCGAGCCAATAGCCAGTCCAGGCGGAAATGTTTTTCCCATCCCGGAAGTCATAATCATATCACCAACTTCCAGATCCGCAGTGGGAGATAGATATCTAAGCAGAAGGAACCTATTTCCTGTCCCGGCAATAACTCCTTTCTCTCGGCTCCTCTGAACCATGGCCGTCAACTCACTGTTTGAATCAGTTATCAAAAGAACCTTACTCATATCAGGGCTAGACTCAATAATCCTGCCTACTACCGCCATTCCACTATCCAATGGATTCCCAGCTTCCTGCCAGGCAACTACGGGGGCATCTTTTTTAATTCCCTGATTTATTCCCTTATCGATGAGCAAAGCAGAAGAGAACAGCGAGGGAGACCATCCTATCACTCTGGCCGAGACCAGTTCATAAGGAGCTTCCTCTCGGTAATCAAGGATTCTCTTTAATCTCTCATTCTCTGAAATCGTCTCTTGGAGCTTCTCCCTCTCTCGCAGAAGAGAATTTAGTCTCTCCTTGAGGAGCTTATTCTCTTCACGAGCAGAAACGAGTCGAGAGACGTCCTCCCCGATTCGACCTGTCTCATTCAATAGCTTACTTATTATCCTGGGATTGGGTGCTAATAAATATAAGAAAAGAGCTCTACCCGCCTCGACTATCTGACCAGTTCGAAAGATTAGAAAGAGAAGGGAAATTGAGACATAAACTATTAGTAGCCTGAGCAGTTTATGCTTCTCACTGAGTACCACCTAAATCACCATTCTAAGATAAATCTTGTACTTCTTATCTTTTGTGCTTTAATTTTTCCAGTTGCTCTAGATAGGTGCCAGCTCCCAAAACTACACACGTTAGCGGGTCAGGGGCGAGATTGACCGGAAGTTGGGTCTCTTTGCTTAATAGTTCAGGGAGCCCGGAGAGCAAAGCTCCGCCTCCCACCAAAATAATCCCCCGGTCAACAAGGTCAGCAGACAACTCGGCAGGAGTATCCTCTAATGTGTCCCTGACCAGACTCACAATGGTCTTGATTGGGCCTTTCAGTGCCTCATGCATCTCTCCCGATGAAACCTTGACAGTCTTGGGCAAGCCAGTAGCAAGATCGCGACCTTTAACTTCAATTGTCTTCTGTTCCTTTTCTGGCATAGCAGTACCAATCCTGATTTTCGTTTCTTCGGCTGTCCTTTCTCCGATTAATAAATTTCTCTCTTTTTTAAAATAGCTTATAATGGCTTCATCCATTTCATCACCAGCTACTCGAACTGATCTGGAGAGCACCATGCCCCCTAAGGAAATAACCGCTACTTCAGTCGTGCCCCCTCCGATATCCACTATCATATTCCCAGCTGGGTCTTGAATGGGAACTTCAGCACCAATAGCTGCAGCCATCGGTTCATCAATCAAGTGTATCTCCCGCGCCCCCGCCTGTTCAGCAGCATCCCTAACCGCACGCCTTTCCACTTCAGTAATACAGGAGGGAACTCCAATCACCACCCGCGGATGGAGTAAGCTCCGTCGGTTATGCACCTTCCTTATGAAATGTCGAATCATTTTCTCTGTTACTTCAAAGTCGGCAATAACTCCATCCCGCATCGGACGAAAAGCAGTTATGTTGGCAGGTGTTTTCCCCACCATCTTCTTGGCTTCGGTACCCACGGCCAAAATCTCTCCTGTGTCTTTATTAACTGCCACTACCGAAGGCTCCCAGAGCACAATACCTTGCCCTTTCACATATACAAGCGTAGTGGATGTTCCAAGATCTATGCCCATATCATTGGAAAATAATCCTAAAAGGAAATTAAACATCCCCTTCTCCTCTATTCAGGCTTCTCCAGAGGGCCGCAAAGCTTAACTAAATCTACCCTTGCCCTATCCCCTTGTCGATAGCCCAATTTAATAATCTTCGTGTAGCCTCCTCCCCTCTCCTTAAATCTCGGTACCAAAGTCTCAAATATTTTCTTGATTACCTCTTTATCTCTGATTTTTCTCTTCACTTCTCGAAAGCTATTCAAGCCCCCCTTTTTTGCACTGGTAATCACCTTCTCAGCGAACCTTCTTAGTTCTTTGGCTTTTGCTTCTGTGGTTATAATCTCTTCATGCCTGAATAACGCTGTGGCAAGATTAACCAATAATGCTTTGCGCTCGCTTGTGGTGCGACCCAATTTTCTTCCGGCTCTTCCCTCAGGCATATTTGGATTCCTCTACTTCTTCTCCTTCTCTTTAAACTTTTCAGGGAGAGTCATCCCCAGGGATAGCTCCACCCCTTTCTGTTTGCCCAATTCGGCAATCTTTTTCTTTATTTCATTTAAGGATTTCTTACCGAAGTTTCGAAAAGATAGTAATTTATCCTCAGTCTGCTTCACCAAATCTCCGATAGTCTTAATTTTAGCGCGATTTAAGCAATTTATGGAACGGACAGTTAGCTCTATAATATTTACCGGAAGAGCCAAAACGCTGTCCAAGACTTCCTCAGACTTATCTTCCTCCGTCGGTTTCTCTTCCTCTTCCGGCTGCTCCTCAAAACTGATAAATATGTTCAGCGAATCTTTCAAAATCTTAGCTGCGTATGCTAAAGCGTCAACCGGTTTTACGCTGCCGTCAGTCCATATTTCCAGAATTAATCTATCGTAATCGATTGATCGTCCCACTCGGGCATTTTCAACCTCATAGTTTACTTTTAAGACCGGGGTAAAAATTGCGTCAACAGATATCACACCTAATTGTTGATTGGCCTGAGGGTTCTTCTCAGCAGGCAAGTATCCGCGACCCTTAGACACCTCTATTTCCATCTCCAGGTTGGTATCTCTGTCCAGAGCCACCATATGGGTAGATGGGTTTAAGATTTCGATGTTACTATTTAACTTAATGTCTTTTGCCGTTACTTCCCCTTTTTTTGTTGCATTTAAATATATCTTTTCTGGCCCTTCACTGTAGAGTCTGAACCTAAGAGACTTCAAGTTTAAGATTATCTCAGTAACATCTTCGACCACCCCGGGTATTGTGGAAAACTCATGCATAACTCCCTTAATTTTTACGGCAGTAACTGCCGCACCTTCCAACGAAGAAAGCAGGATCCTGCGTAGCGAATTTCCAATCGTATGCCCATACCCCCTCTCGAACGGCTCAGCCGTAAACTTACCATAACTATCACTGCCGGTCTCTTCATCACAGATAAGTCTTTTTGGCATCTCGAAATCTTTGAGCCTCATATTACCCCCTAATAATTATGAATTATGAGTTATAAATTATAAATCAAATTCAAAGAACCAAAACCCACAATTGGGTTTTCTTCATAACCTCATAATTCATAATTCTACTTGGAATATAATTCTACTATTAGCTGTTCTTGAACTGGAATAGAAATCTCTTCCCTCTTAGGAAGCTCCAATATTGTCCCGGTATTGGTCGACTGGTCGAATTCTATCCAAGCTGGAATGCCCCGTTCCTTAGCCTTTTCCTGTGCAACCTTAACAATTTCCAAGTCTTTACTCTTCTCAGCTAAATAGATTCTGTCGCCAACCTTGACCTGATAAGATGGAATATTGACACAACGTCCATTCACCATAATATGTCCGTGCCGGACTAACTGACGGGCCTGATTTCTGGAGGAAGCAAATCCGAGACGAAAAACGATATTGTCAAGCCTACATTCCAATAGCCTCAGAAGAGTTTCGCCCGGTAATCCTTTCCTGCGCTCTGCTGTTTTAAAATAGTTACGAAACTGTCTTTCCATAATTCCCGAGATTCGCCGGGCCTTCTGTTTTTCTCTTAGTTGCGTCCCATACTGGGATAATCTTTCGCGCATTCCTCTACGTTCTCCCGAAGCAGAACCCCGTTTCTCAATTGCACACTTAGGGGTAAAACATCTCTCACCCTTCAAAAACAACTTTACCCTTTCTCGGCGACACAATTTACATACTGAACCTCGATATCTTGCCACTACAACCTCCTAATAATAATTATGATCTATGAATTATGAATTATGAATTATGAATCGAATTCAAAGAACCAAAACTTGTGTTTCTGTTTTTCATAACTCATAATTTATAATTCAATCCGTAACTCATAAATCATAATTAGTACGTGCTAAAGCACATAGCTTCCACATTTTCGTCACCCTGAAGGGCGAACGACCTAGGTTCGGCTGGTCGGGCACCATTCATGGTGCCGATTTGCTTTACACTCTTCTCTGTTTTGGTGGGCGGCAACCATCATGCGGAATTGGTGTTACGTCTTTAATGCTGGTAATTTCCAATCCTGCTGATTGTAAGGAGCGTATAGCTGTTTCCCTGCCCGACCCGGGTCCTTTCACGAAGACAGCAACCTGCTTTATACCCTGCTCAATTGCCTTTCTAGCAGTAGCTGTAGCTGCCAATTGGGCAGCGAATGGAGTTCCCTTACGGGCTCCTTTAAAGCCTGAGAGTCCAGCCGAACCCCAGGCAATGGCGTTTCCGCTCTTATCAGTTATGGTAATCAAGGTATTATTAAAGGTGGCCTGAATATACGCCCTGCCTTCAGGGATATTCCTTCCCAATTTCTCTTCTTTACCATAAGCCTTTTTAGGTGCAGTAACTATCTTCTCAGCCATAACTTATGCTTTCGCCTCCTCTACTACCTCTTTTTTGACAGTACCAACTGTCTTCCTTCTGCCCCGCTTGGTGCGGGCATTAGTTCTTGTCCTTTGACCCCGCACTGGCAATCCGCGACGGTGGCGTACACCTCGGTAGCACCCGATATCAATCAATCTCTTAATATTCCCCTGAACAATCCGTCGAAGCTCCCCTTCCACTCTGAAATCCTTCTGGATTATTGACTGTATGGTGCTAATTTCACTTTCGGTCAGGTCCTTTACTCTGGTATCAGGGTTTACCCCTGCCTCGTGGAGGATCTTATCGGACGAACTCCTCCCAATTCCATAAATGTAAGTTAAACCAATTTCAACTCTCTTCTGCGAAGGTAATTCAACTCCTGCTATACGAGCCATACACTACTCCTTTCCCTCTCATCCTTGCCTCTGTTTATGTCTTGGGTTGGTGCAGATTATCCTTACTATTCCTTTTC
>CAZJWT010000024.1:5311-13338 GCA_964550005.1 uncultured Clostridia bacterium
CCTTGCCTCTGTTTATGTCTTGGGTTGGTGCAGATTATCCTTACTATTCCTTTTCTCTTGATTATTTTACATTTCTTACATATCGGTTTAATGGACGCCTTTACTTTCATTAACAACCTCTATTTGTGCCGATAAACTATCCTTCCTCTAGTTAAGTCGTACGGAGAAAGTTCTACCTTAACCTTATCCCCAGCCAGTATCTTAATGAAGTGCATCCGCATTTTGCCGGAAATGTGAGCCAAAATCCGGTGACCGTTCTCCAATTCAACTCTGAACATAGCATTAGGTAAAGCTTCGATGACTGTCCCTTCTGCTTCAATCTTTTCTTCCTTATCCATAGCCCCTCCACAATATAACTAATGGAGTTCCGTAAGTATCTCTGGGCCATTATCTGTAATGGCAACAGTATGTTCAAAATGGCAAGACAAACTCCCATCAGCAGTAACAACTGTCCAGTTGTCATCGAGAGTTTTTACCTCATATCTGCCCATATTAACCATAGGCTCAAGCGCAAAGACCATTCCTGCCTTCAAGTAGGGGCCGGTAGACCTTTTCCCAAAATTGGGAATTTGAGGTTCCTCATGCATTTTCTGTCCAATTCCGTGGCCTACCAAGTCCCTGACCACAGAGAAGCCGTCACTTTCGGCACATTCTTGAATTGCTGCAGATATATCGTAGAGTCTATTGCCCGGTACCATTTGGGCAATTCCTGAAGTCAAAGCACTCTTAGTAACCTCTATCAACCTTTGGGCATCTCTGGATATATTTCTCACAGGTACAGTTACAGCCATGTCGGCATAATAACCCTGGTAAATGACTCCAAAGTCGATGCCGATAATATCTCCCTCACGCAACCCGTAGCTTCCAGGAATCCCATGAACTACCTGGTCATTAACTGAAGTACAGATGGAGGCCGGAAACCCACGAAAACCCAGAAACGCTGGAACGGCTTTGTGCATTTTTATTAAAGTAAAAGCAACTCTGTCCAACTCCTTTGTAGTTACTCCTGGTTTTACCCTTTCTGTTAACTTCTCACAGACCTGGGCAAGAATTTGGCCACCTCTTCTCATTTTTTCAATTTCTTGATCTGACTTCAATATAATCATATAGTTAACCTGAACTTTTAGGGCTTCAACTGCGAGCATCCAGCACTTTACATAAGTTCTTAAAGACTTCCTCTATGTCTCTATTGGCATCAATTTTTTCTAAGAGACCACGATTTTGATAATACTCAATAAGAGGATATGTCTCCTTCTGATAAGTGTTCATCCTCTCTCTTATCGTGAATTCCCTGTCATCTTCCCGCTGGGACAATCTGGCCCCGCATCGGTTACATAAACCGAGAATACGCGGTGGACTGAACACTAAATGGAAAGTAGCTCCACATCGAGGACAAATCCTCCTGCCACCCAACCTTTTAACTGCCTCCTCCTCACTTAGCTCCAGGCAGATAACGCGGTCGATCGCTCTATTGCTCTCTTTAAGAAAACCATTTAACGATTCTGCCTGGGGAAGTGTCCGGGGAAAACCGTCCAAAATGAAACCTTTCCGACAATCCTCTTCTCCCAGTCTCTTCTTTATGATTTCCACAGCAACCTTGTCAGGAACCAGCCCACCTGAACGGACAGCCTCTCGAGTTTCTCTATCCAGGTAACCCCCTTCTCCAAAGCCCACTCGCAAGATGTCTCCAGTTGAAACATGAGGAAGACGATATTTTTCTGCAAGCCTTTTCGCCTGGGTACCCTTACCACTTCCAGGAGGACCTAAAAGAACCAATCTCATCGCCAGCTTCTCAAATTTTATCGATTCTTAACTTCACCTTCAGAAATATGTGGAATGAAACATTAAAGTTTCTACCAGATCCTATCTAATGTTAAAGTATCTCCCTTTTATCCTTCCCTTCTTCATAAACCCTTCATAATGGCGCATAATCAAATGGGATTCTATCTGTCCTATAGTGTCCAAGGCAACGCCGACCACAATCAATATTGCGGTTCCTCCAAAGATATTAGCAAGACTTGGGGGAGCGTTAACCCAGCTTATAGGATATTCTGGGAGAATGGCAATACAGACCACAAACAACGCACCTGCCAGCGTGATTCTGGTCAATATCCGGTCAATATAGGAGGCTGTCGATTGTCCAGGCCTTATCCCTGGAATAAAACCACCCCACTTCTTCATATTCTCAGCTAAGTCACCGGGATTAAACGTAATTGCCGTATAGAAGTAGCAGAAGAATACAATCAAACCACCATACATAAGCGTATAAATCCAGTGGCCAGGTCGCAGTAAGCTACCAACTCTCGCCATAAACCCTACATTGGGAAAGAACTGAGCAACGGTTGCTGGAAACATCATTATAGCCACAGCAAAGATGACTGCAATTACTCCCGATTGGTCTACCTTAAGAGGAAGGAATGTGCTCTGCCCTCCATACATCTTGCGGCCAACAATCCTTTTGGCATACTGAACTGGAATCTTTCTCTGGGCCTGCTCGACCCAAACTACACTGGCAGTAATACCAAATACCAGTGCTGCCAAAAATAGGAGTCCAAAGAGTGTCATCTCTTCACTTCGGAACAGACGAAAGACATTTCCCACTGCCACCGGCAACCTGTCTACGATGCCGGCAAAGATGATAAGCGATATTCCGTTCCCCACACCCTTCTCCGTAATCTGCTCTCCCAGCCACATAATAAGGACAGTCCCGGTTGTTAAGGTCAAGACAGTTATCAATTGGAAACTGAGGCCGGGATTCTTTACTATAGAAGCTCCGGTTGGCGCTTTCATCGATTGCATCCAGAAAGTCAATCCGAAAGATTGAATCGCGGCTAGGAAGAGCGTCGAGTAACGAGTTATCTGAGTGATCTTTCTTCTACCGAATTCTCCCTCTTTCGACAATCTCTCAAGATAGGGAAGGGCTGTTTGTAGAAGAGACATAATAATAGAAGCATTAATGTAGGGCATAATACCTAAAGAGAAAATAGATAGCCTGTTTAGAGCCCCTCCGGAGAACATATCTAAAAAGCCAAATAGAGTTCCCCTTTGAGTTTCAAAAAAAGCTTTCAACGCTGAAGCATCGATTCCCGGAGTAGGAATAGCTGCTCCCAACCTGTACGCTGCTAAAATTCCCAGGGTGAACAGTATCTTCTTCTTCAATTCTGGTATTTTGAAAATATCGGTTACGCTCTTTAACATTACCAATTCTCCTATTTCACCAAAATTTCAACAGTACCCCCGGCTTCTAAAATCTTCTCTCTGGCACTGTTGCTGAAGCCAGCCACTTTTACCTTCAACTTTTTTGTTATCTCCCCGCTTCCTAGAATCTTTATCGGCAATTCCCTTTTTATTAATCCCTTCTCTTTAAGAGTAGACGGGTTAACTTCTTCATTATCATTAAACTTCTCCTCAAGACTTTTAAGATTCACTATGTTATACTCCTCCTTAAACTTGCTGGTAAATCCTCTCTTGGGGAGACGCCGAATAAGTGGCATCTGACCTCCTTCGAAACCGAGGCGTACTCCTCCACCTGATCGGCTTTTTTGCCCTTTATTTCCACGACAACTCGTACCACCATGCCCTGAACCGGGACCCCGACCTACCCTCTTCTTTTTGTGTCTACTGCCGATCTTGGAAGTGAGTTTTGAAAGTTTCATTTCTTCTTCCTTTAATAATGCTATGAACTACGAACTAACGACTACGAACTATTACAATTCTTCTATCTTCTTGCCTCGCAGTTCTGCAACTTTCTCTTTCGTCCTCAGACTTTCAAGTCCTTTCATTGTAGCATAGACTACATTGATTGGATTATTCGACCTAAGCGATTTAGTCAGAATATCTTTTATGCCGACTGCTTCCGCTACTGCCCTTACCGGACTACCCGCTATTATCCCAGTTCCGGGGCTAGCAGGCCTCATCAGTACCCGACCAGCTCCAAAATGACCGATTACCTCATGAGGAATTGTGGTGCCTCTCAGGGGAACAGCAATGAGGTTCTTTTGTGCTCTTGCTACACCCTTCTGAATAGCAGATTGAACTTCTCTCGCCTTACCCATCCCACAACCCACATAACCATTCCCATTCCCTACAACTACCAGGGCGGTAAAGCCAAACCGTTTGCCTCCCTTAACTACTTTAGCCACTCTATTGATATTTACAACTATCTGCTTCAGTTCTAAGCCTTCTGCACTGATCCTTGCCAATTCAACTCCCCTCCATTCCACAATCAATATTCTGAAAGATAGTTTGTGAAGAGCTATTGGAATTTCAGCCAAAAAACGAGGACGGTTACTTCTCTTTCAAGCAAATCGCTGTCTGACGACCCCCGATTTATCGGGGGGAGGAGTTTCGATTTGCGCCCTCGAGAGTCTGAAGTTTTTTGGCGTTAAGAAATCCCTTAAGCGATGAACAAACTATCTTTTAGAACTCTAATCCGCCTTTGCGGCATGCCTCAGCCAGATTCTTTACTCTCCCATGATAAGCGTATCCACCCTTGTCGAAGACCGCTCTTTTTACACCAGCGGATTTCGCCTTCTCAGCGATTAGTTCTCCCACCAGAGCCGCCGCTTGGCTCTTCTTCAATTTCTCAACTTTCTTCCTGATTTCAGGAGAGAGCGTGGAAGCTGCCACAATTGTCTTACCAATTTGGTCATCTACTATTTGAGCATAAATGTGTCGTAAGCTCCTATAAACACATAATCTAGGACGAGAATCCATTCCGAAAACTTTCTTTCTTACTCTCAGGTGTCTTCTTTTTCTCCCAACCGAACGAGAAATCAAACTATTTCCCTCCCTTAGGAGCCGCACCACTTACTGCAGCAGCCTTCCCGACTTTCCTTTTGATCTGTTCATCTATATATCGTATTCCCTTTCCTTTATAAGGCTCAGGCTTTCTGAACTTCCTTATCTTAGCAGCAACTTCACCCACCAGTTGCTTATCAATCCCGGAGACCACAATTTGCGTCTGCTTCTCGACTTTTACCTCAATTCCCTCGGGTAAGGGAAATTTTACAGGATGGGAATAACCCAATTGTAAATTTAACACTCTACCCTCTAACTGTGCTCGATAACCCATACCCATAATAATCAGTTCTTTCCGAAAACCTCTGGTTACTCCTATAATTAGATTATTAATAAGACTGCGAGTCAACCCATGGAGCGACCGATAGTATTTGTTCTCCGAAAGCCTTTCTACAAAAATTTGACCATCCCTTTTGGTGACTCTTATTTTGGGACACAGTTTTTGGGTTAGTCTTCCCAAAGGACCACTCACTTCGACTAGATCATCGCTTATTCTTACTTCCACTCCATCTGGCACTGCAATCGGTTTTCTACCTATCCTAGACATCTCCCTCACCAAACATAACAGATTACTTCTCCGCCAAGGTTTGCTTCCCGACACTTCTTATCAGTCATCACTCCCTGAGAAGTTGAAATAATCACTATGCCAAGTCCCCCAAATACTCTGGGAAGCTCATCAGCCCCACAATAAAACCTCCTCCCGGACCGAGAAATCTTCTTCAGACCCTTAATAACCCTCTCCTGATTGGCGGCATACTTTAGATAAACTCTTAAAATCCCCTGCTTGCGATCGGAGATAAACTTATAGTTAGCTATATACCCTTCTTCCTTCAAAACTTTTACTATCTTCTCCTTTAACTTTGATGCGGGAATATCCACTTTCCCCTTCATCTTCTGATTGGCATTGCGAATACTAGTAAGCATATCTGCAACGGGATCAGAGATAGACAATCTATTTCCTCCTTTTACCAGCTCGACTTTGTCACTCCTGGGATTTCCCCCTGGTGCGCCAATTTGCGGAAACAGATCCTGCAAAGCGCAAAGTCGCGCATATATCCTCGCCGCCGGCCACAAAGACGGCACCTATTATATTTTCTTGTACTAAACTTTGGAGTGCGTTTAGCCTTAGCAATTAAACTTTTCTTCGCCAAAAAAACCCTCCCTTAGTTCGTAGTAATTAGTTCGTAGTTCACAGTAAACATCAGCGGGAATCTACAAACTACGAACTCCGAACTACGAACTACGAACTATGAACTATGAACTCTCAACTCTATTTCTTTCGAAAAGGCATACCGAAAAGACCTAATAACTCATATGCCTCATCTCTACTTTTGGCCGTGGTTACTATACTCACGTTAAATCCTTTAACTTTACCGACTTTATCTATATTAATCTCAGGAAAGATTACATGTTCCTGAATTCCAAGATTATAGTTTCCTTGGCCATCAAATCCATCAAGAGAGACTCCGCGAAAATCACGAACCCTGGGCAACGCAACATTAATTAAACGGTCCAGAAACTCATACATCATAGCTCCGTGGAGGGTGACTTTGCAGCCTATGGGCATTCCCTTACGAAGTTTGAAGTTGGAAATCGACTTTTTTGCCCTGGTCACAATAGGCTTCTGTCCTGTTATTGCTGCCAACTGTTCTGCTGCTTCATCCAAAACCTTGATATCCTCCTTTGCTGCCGAAAGCCCTATATTGATTACTATCTTATCCAGTCTTGGCGCTTGCATAACGTTCTTATACTTTAGACGCTTCATTAGTTCGCGAACAATTTCTTTCTTATATAATTCTCTTAATCTCGCCATCGTCCTTTCCCTTCGGGAAAGAATTATTAATTATGATTTATGAATTACGAAATAGGACACCAACCAATGCGAAATTTCCAGCCATAATTCATAACTCATAATTCATAACTCATAATTAGGTAGTTATCTACACTATCATTTCACCGCATTTTCGGCAAACCCTTATCTTCTTACCATCGCTTAAGCGGTCTATCTTTACTCGAGTAGCCTGGTTACACTTAGGGCAAATCAACTGTACATTGGAAATATGAATGGGAGATTCTTTCTCTGTAATTCCCCCCGGCTGGGTCTGTGTTGCCCGGGCATGCCTCTTTATAAAATTTATCTTGCTTACTACAACTCGAGAAGTCTCGGGAAATACCTTCAAGACTTCACCTGTTTTGCCTTTGTCCTTACCAGTCTTTACTACTACCTTATCCTTCTTTTTAATCGTCAACACATCAATTCTCCCAGCAATATGATACTAATTATCAACTATTACACTACTTCAGGAGCCAGAGAGATTATCTTCGTGAATCCCTTATCTCTCAGTTCACGAGCAATTGGTCCAAAAATTCGAGTTCCCTTGGGCTCGTTGTTGGCATCCACAATCACCGCACCGTTTTCGTCAAATCTGACATAGGAACCATCAGGTCGGCGTATCCATTTCCTCATTCTGACAACCACTGCCCTTACAACATCCCCCTTCTTAATCGTAGCTTCTGGCAAAGCATCTTTTACTGAAGCTGTAATTATATCACCCACTCCTGCATATCTCTTCCTGGTTCCACCCATGACTCCTATGCAGGAAATTTTTCTTGCTCCTGTATTGTCAGCTATATTTAATCTCGTACGCATTTGTATCATATTAAATTTCCTTTGCCTTATCCAAGATTTCCAAAACTCGCCACCTCTTTCTTTTACTTAAGGGTCTGGTTTCGGCAATTCTCACCTTATCCCCTATGTGCGATTCATTCTTGGGGTCATCCACCATAAATTTCTTTCTTCTCTTGATAGTTTTTTGATACTTATGCTGCCTGAACAATCTCTCCACTACCACTACCCTGGTTTTCTCCATCCTATCACTGACCACTTTACCAATCCTGATCTTGCGCTTTGCTTGACCCTCTGTCATTCTTTCTCCTTCTATTATTCTTTTTCTTTAGACAGTTCTTCTTTAGACAATTCCCTTTCTGCCAGAATTGTCCTAATCCGTGCAATATCTCTGCGGAGTAGCCTGATCTCTAAAGGATTCTTCAATTGTCCTGAGGCGTTTTTGAATTTTAACTGAAGGAGTTTCTGCATAGTCTGGTTCAAGTCCTGCTCTAATTCGGCTACACTCAGTTCTCGCAATTTGCTCGCTTTCATCTCCGTTTCCCATTAGCCCTTTCGGACAGTAGAAATTTTATCATTCTCCCCTTGCTAAAAACCTTGT
>CAZJWT010000025.1:0-12274 GCA_964550005.1 uncultured Clostridia bacterium
TTTGAACCGTTCTTTACCACTCATGAAGTTGGCAAAGGCACTGGATTGGGACTTTCTGTAAGTTATGAGATAGTGAAGAAACATAACGGTAGTATTAGAGGAGAAAGCGAAGGAGAAGGCAAGGGAGCACGTTTTACGGTCGTTTTGCCAGTGGAAAAGAAGCGATATGAAATTTAACATTAATGTCCTTGTAATTGATGATGATGAAATTGTTCGAGACCTTTTCCTGAGGATTTTGGGGAAGAGGGACAATGTTAATCTATTCGTAGCAGAGAATGGATACAAGGGTTTACAGATGCTGAAAAGCAAGCCCTTCAACAACATATTTCTCGATTTAGGAATGCCCGGTATTAATGGAATCGAGACCTTTGAGAGGATACGAAGGCTCGGCTTGAAAGTGATAGTGACATTTATGACAGCGAGTTCAGAGCTGAGTTTAGAAGAAAAGGCTAAGAAAATTCCTCAGGCCTGTTTACTTTATAAACCATTCGAAATTGAAGAAATCTATAACATATTGAATAAAAATAATTCTCAAAACTACGACTTCATTATGTAGGGGTAGTCGCAAACTTTACGTGAAAAATGCATGAAAGTATTACTTTTGTAGTGTAGCCCTTTTATGGGCGTAAAGTCGTGTAGCCCTTTACCCCGTTAGAAATTTTCCCTGGAGTAGCGAAGCAAGGCTTCGCCTTTATAACGCGGAGCTATCGCTCCGCTACTCCAATCTGGGAGTAGTGTAGCCCTTTATGGGCGTCCCGATTTATCGGGACGGGGACAAGCCCCTACACTACAGATCAAAAATTACCAATTTTAGTTTGCGTAACAACATTATGGAGGAAGAATGGTAAGACAGAGAATGCTGGTAGTGGACGACGAAATTGAGACCAGGGAGGTGTGTGGGAGACTGTTCAGCAAGAAGGGTTATGCGGTAGAGTTCGCAGAGGATGGTCAAAGAGCTCTGGAAATGGTGAGAGATAATCGCTTTCAAGTCGTGCTTGCCGATTTGAAGATGCCGGGTATGGATGGACTGACACTATTGAAATGGATAAAAGAGGAATATCCTAAAACAGAGGTAATTATGATTACGGGTTATGCGAGCATCAATACAGCGGTTAACGCAATGCGTATTGGCGCCTATGATTATATTGTAAAGCCATTCGATATCAATGAATTGAATTTAGTGGTTGGGAGATGTCTAGAGAAACAGAGGTTAGCAAGTGAAGTTAGTGAACTTAACGAGGTCGTGGCTCTTTATGAAGTTAGTAAGGCAATCGGTTCGGTCATGGAGCTGGGTAAGCTGCTTAAAACCATTCTTAAAACGGCTTGTGATGCAATGGCAACGGAGGGAGGGGTGTTGATGTTATTTGATAGAAATGGAAAGGAATTGCATCCCCAAGTCTCGATTGGTTTAGATAGGAAATTGGAGGAAACCATTAAAGGAGAAATTGAAAAGATAATCCCAGAGTGGACGAGAAGCGGAAATAAGCCATTGCTATTTACAGATATAACTGAAAATTACTCCCAGTGGGGCAAGACTAAGAAGCGTGAGAGTGGTATTTCCGGTATTGCTGTCCCCTTAAGAACAAAAGGTAAAGTGATTGGGGCGATAAGTATAAATGATTTAAAAGGTAATTGGGAAAAGATTAAAACCCAGAGTTCGAAATTATTAACAATATTTGCGGCAAATGCCTCTTTGGCTATTGAAAATGCAAAGGTCTATGAACGGCTGGAACAGAAGAAGAGAGATTTGGAGAAAGCCAATCAACGATTGAGAGGATTGGATAAATTGAAATTTGAGTTTGTCCTTAGCGTTTCCGACCAGTTGAAGACACCGTTAACTGCAATTCAGGGAGCCATAGATTTACTGATGACAAAACTACCTAAAGAAACAACAGATAAAAAAGACAGATTGATAGGGATTGCCAGAAATAATGCTTCTCGGATGGCAGAGATGATTGACGAACTGCTCGATTTTTCCAGAATAGAAGCCAATAATATGAAAATGAAGATGGAGAAAGTTTCCTTGTCAGAAGTCGTCTCAGAAGTGGTTATTGACTGCAAAACTTTACTTGATAAGAAGGGAATTTCTATACAAGCTTTTCTACCAAAGAGTCCTGCTGAGGTATTTGGTGACCCATACAGGTTAAGACAGGTACTTGCAAATTTGGTTAATAACGGAGTGAAGTTTGCACCCGAGGGAGGGAAAGTGTCTCTGCGAGTAGAAGACAAAGAGAAAGAGGTGCGGGTAACTGTTGAGGATATGGGGATTGGCAGCGCATCGAAAAACCAGATGAAGATTTTCGAGAAGTTTTGTCAGGTAAACAACTCCTGGATAAGGAATACTGGTAGATTTGGGCTGGGCTTATCAATTGCTAATAGTATTATTGAAGCGCATAAAGGAAAAATTTGGGTAAAAAATAACCCGGATAAAGGAAGTAAGTTTACATTCGCTATTCCGAAAGAGAAGAGGGCAAAGCCTCGGCCCTGCCAGAGCGAATTACCCAACCTTTTTGATTATTCTATAGTTTAAGGAGATTCTCCATTGGAAAGAACATCTGAACCGGATATCTTCTTGTTGAATATTGCATATAAATATACAGGACTTCTCGCTGGGTTGATCTGGCCATTGATACTAATTTTGAAAGAGATCCCACCCGTTACATTCCCGCAAGCATTTTCAGTAATCTTCCTGACAGTTCTTTTTAATATTGCCAGCACGAAGATGATGCTTAGAGGTAAGTTTCTAAAATTGAACAAGATACTTGCCGGGTTTCTGAATGTCCTTTTTGTGGCACTTCTAGTCTATTACTCAGGCGGTTACAAGTCGAACCTCTGGGTGATGTTCTTATTTCCCCTGATAATAGTTTCCTTGGTGTATACGCAAAGGCAGGTAATTGTCACCGCATCTTTTATAGCGGTAATTCTTTGCCTCTTTTACATTTCCCATACTGAGAGAATTGAATTTGAAGGTGTAGCCTGGCTACTCTGGAAAATCAGCATATTTTTTGTTGTAAGTTTGCTGTTTACGAAAATTGTAGACCTGGAGATAAAACACAGGAAAGCTTTTCAAGAAACGAGTCAGGAATTAGCTAAGACCCAGGATTATACGGATAACATTATTAGGAGTATGTTAGATTCTCTGATTGTGATTGAACCCGCTGGTACGATAAAGAGGATAAATAAGGCGGCGCTGGATATCCTTGGTTATAAGGAAAGGGAACTAATAAAGAAGCCGGTTACAAGGTTATTTTCCCAGAAAGATGAATCGCTCTTCCTGGGCTCTCAGTGGCAGGAGCTGTTGAACAAAGGTTTTGTCAGGGACTTCGAGTTAACTTATGTAACTAAAAGAGGAGACAGAATTCCAGTAAGTCTCAGTGGCTCTGTAATGAGGGATGGGGAGGGGAAGACTGAGGCTGTTGTGGCAGTAGTTAGAGATATGCGAACTGTGAAGACTCTAATTGCAGGTTTAGAGAAGGCAGGGAAAGAAATCAAAGAGTATAGCGAGACTCTGGAAAGGAAGGTTGATGAGAGGACCAAAGAGATAAAAAAACATGCTCATGAGTTTTCCATCATTTATGAGATAAGCAAAGGTATCAGCTATACTCTCGATATCCACCAAATTTTGGAGACGATAATGGGTTCACTCCATAGACTGATAGACTACGATATTTTCGCATCATTATTAATAGAAGGAGGGAAAGGCGAGTTAACCGTAGAATCCCACGATTCAATAGATGAAAGGTTCCTTCAGGTGGTCAAGAGGAATCTGGCAGGTGTAGCGAATTCTCTTCTTGGTCAGGATGTGAGGGTTGAAGATTTAAGGGTTACTTTGAGAAAGGAGAAAAGTTTTCGGCTTGCTCAACAGGTTAAAGGAGAACTGGAATCTTTTCTGAACGTACCCCTGGTGATTGACAATGTTCCCACGGGAATTCTTCACATAAGCAGCTTTAGAAAGAATGCCTTTTCTCAAGATGACATCAGGATACTTCACACCATTGCCGACCAGGTGGCTTCTTCCTATAAGAAATTGAAGGACTTAATCTCTAAGGAGAAGAGAAAGATAGAATCGATGGTGGAGAGTATGGCCGAAGGTGTGATAATGACCGACGAGAATGAGAGTCTCTTGGTGTTGAATCCCGCAGCAAAAGGGATGCTGGGAATCTCCTCAATAGATAGTATGACCGATGAAGGAATGTGGAATTACTTTAGAAAACTTAAACTGGGTAAATTGTATCAAAAACTCTCCGACCAGGAAGGCAACGGAGTGGTCACTGAGGATGTAGATTTAGACGAGCCCAAGCCAATTACTTTAAGAGTCATCTCCTCTCCAGTAAGGAATCACCTTGGTGAGAGATTGGGAGTAGTGACCATACTGCGAGATATTACTAAAGAGAAAGAGATTGACCGGATGAAATCTGATTTCATTTCCTTTGTCTCTCACGAGTTGCGTACCCCGCTTACAATTGTCAAGGGTTTTGTGACCATTATGTTAGACGATGCATCGGGGAGGTTTACCGGGGAGCAAAAGGAACAGTTATCCTATATCAATGAGAGTATAGACCGCCTTTCCCGTATAATTTCCAATCTCCTGGACATATCCAAAATAGAAGCGGGAAAGTTACGCCTGCAGAAAGAGAGTATAGATGTTGTTTCCTTAATTAAAAAGGTGTTACACTCATTCGGGATATATGCTAAAAGTAAAAGGGTTAAATTAGAGACCTCCTTTGATTCAAATTTGCCTCGTGTTCTGGCTGACCCTGACCGCCTGACGCAAGTCCTTACAAATCTCATTGACAATGCTATTAAATTCTCTAACAAAAATACGGAAGTGTTTATTGAAGCAAAAGACGGAAAAGATGTTATTGAAGTCAGTGTGGCCGATTCTGGAATAGGCATATCTTCCGAAGATTTCAACAGGATCTTCAATAAATTCCAGAGGGTTGAGAAGGGGGTTAGTTCGAAACTGAGAGGGACTGGATTGGGACTGCCCATTTCCAAGGAGATTATTCAGCTTCACGGCGGTAAAATCTGGGTGGAGAGTGAAGTGGGAAAAGGGAGCAAGTTCACCTTCACCCTTCCCCGACAATAGTCGCGTAGGGACGACCTTGCTTGCCCAAAGGAAGGGACGGCACAGAGTCCGTCCCCTACAATTTTGGATGGGAATGTAGGGGCGACACGCAGTTTATCCCGTGCAAGCGGGGTGGTCGCCCAATGTAGGCACAATTTTCCCGATTGAAAATCGGGATGCACAATAGGTGAAGATGGAGAAAAAGATTTTAGTCATAGATGATGAGCCCTTGGTACTTGAGGTCTTAAAAATCAGGCTGAAAATGAAAAATTATGAAGTTATTACAGCCTCGGATGGCGCCGAAGGAATAGAAAGTGCAATGAGGGAAAAACCAGACCTCATCATCTTAGACATAATAATGCCAGGGCTGGATGGTTACCAGGTCTGCCGAAAATTGAAGGAAGATATAAAAACGAAGGCAATACCAGTTATTATGTTAACAGCACTGGGTCAGTCTGCCGAAAGAGAAAAAGGATACTCTTCTGGGGCTTATGGCTATATTTTTAAACCTTTTGACGATGAGGAGTTATTAAATAGTATAGAAGAGGCTCTAAAATACAAAATGGTAGATTCTTCAAGGAAAAAGAGAAATGCAAACTAATGAGGTCCAAAATTGGATATTCCGGTGAAGATTCTTGTTGTTGATGATGAGGAAGGGGTTAGGGAATTATGTGAAAGGGTGTTGAAGAAAAAGGGATACATAGTGCACCTGGCCGAGAATGGTGCAGAGGCATTAGAGATTTTGTGGAATAATAAGTACAATGTGGCTATTGTTGATTTGAAAATGGCCAATGTGGATGGGATGGAAGTCCTGAAAGCGGTAAAGGAAAATTATCCAGAGACTGACGTGATTATCATTACAGGGTTCGGCACTATAAGGTCGGCAGTAGAAGCAATTCAGCAAGGAGCAGCCAATTATCTTCCCAAACCATTCGACATCGAAGAACTAAATGGAATGATTAGAGATTGCTTGCAGAGACAAAAGCTGATAGAGCAAAGCGGACCTGGAGACTGAATGGGAGAATGTAACGTCAGATTGTAAATTACGAACCGGATATCTGTGAAATTTTGCAACTGTTTCTGAAGGAGAACGGTTCTGTCATCAAAAATTGGCATTCAATAAAATCCCTAGTTTCCCTCCATCCATACATATACCTATCTAAAAATATGCCTCCTGGAATCTAGAAGTGAAAATTAAGGAAAGTTTAGTTAATTGTTGTTATTTTTCCCTCTCCCTCAAGGGGAGAAGGTTTAAGCCTGCCCGTGCCGCCTGCCCGACGCTCAGGCGGGACTGCCCATTCTGGGCCTTAACGGCTAGGGTGGCACGAGCCACGGCCAAGGGTGACGGTGGAATTGAATAAAAAATTATGAACGGCAAAATATTAGTTGTTGATGATGAGCTTAGCATCGTTGATTTCCTTGGCGCACAACTGGCAAATAGGGGATATAATGTTCTGAAGGCTTTCGATGGCAAGGAAGGCATTAATTTAGCCAGGAAAGAATTGCCAGACCTTGTGCTTTTGGACGTGCGTATGCCCAAAATGGATGGATTTGAGTTTTGCCGAAAACTGAGAGAGGACCGTTTGACTTATCTTATCCCCGTGATAATGATTACTGGGAAAGGGGAACAGGAGGATAAGATTACAGGGATTAAATCTGGGGCTGACGATTATGTTACCAAACCTTTCGATCTGCCGGAATTACTGGCCAGAATAGAGGGCGTTCTCTGGCGCACAAAGGTAGGAAAAGGAAGTAACCCTTTAACTGGCTTGCCAGGAACTCCCTCAATTGAGCATGAAATAGGAAAAAGGATAAATAGTGGAAGTAAATATGCGGTTTGCTATCTTGATTTAGACAATTTTAAAGCATACAACGATAAATATGGATATGAACAGGGGGATAAAGTGATTATATTTACAGCTAAAGTTCTGATTCAGGCGATTACCAAGGAAGGAAATCCAGATGACTTTCTCGGACACATTGGTGGTGATGACTTCCTCATAGTGACAACTCCGAAGAGAGTGGAAGGGATATGTTCACTCGTCATTGATAATTTTGACCGCAATATTTCCGTATTCTATGCTGGAGAAGATAGAGAGAAAGGCCATATTGAGACAGTTGACCGTAGAGGCAATCCCCATAGGTTCCCGTTTATGACCCTCTCTATCGGTGTGGCCACCAATGAGAAGCGGACCTTTAATAGCCCTCTGGAGGTATCAGCCATAGCAACTGAGATGAAACAGTATGCCAAAACCTTTACAGGCAGTAACTATAAAAAAGATAGAAGGACTAGCTAAAAAGGGCATGTTAACTTTTTGTTAACTTTTTGTTAATTTTTTGTTAAGAATGTGGTTGACAAAGCCTGGTTTTTGTGGTAATATAATATGGGTTTAAGGAAGTCTTTGACAATATAATATTTGACTTGACATTATTGTCCGATAAAGGCAAACCTCGAGAAATCGGGGGGCGCAAAACCTCGGATCTAAGGAGCCACCTCTATGATGGCCGGGTTGCCGAAGACAATAAAAAATATATTAATATTAAGCCGAACAAGCGGGAGAGCGTGCCTGTTCGGCTTTTCTATTATATTAACTATAGTTTCTCTAAAGGCTATTGCAATTGCTGAGAGTAGCGAGACCGTTCTGGGGAATCTCCACGTTGTCAATAACACCCTGTTTGGAAAATTCAATTACGGCAATGACCGCGTGGAAGGATTTCTGGAAGCTAAAGAGTCTTTGCCAGGAGAGGTAAGCAGGTTCTTGATAGGTACGACCATTGGTTTTGGTGCTTCTGATGTGAGTTCTGGAAAGATAGACGTAAAAGTATGTTTTAGCAATGATAATCCAGTATTGGAGCGAAGCGCTCTTTATAAAATAGGAGCCGAGTGGCTTCCCGAGTGGAATTTCGCATCCACTCGCCTAAAAGCCAAGCTGGGGGTTAGAGGTGGTTACCTTTCAGTGACCACCACTACTGAGCCGATAGACCCACCATACCCCTCTCAACTGCTCTACGGAGCTGAGAGCGGCCTCTCGATTTCAAAAGAGCTAAAAGGGATAACCTTTGAGACTGGAGCTACAGGATATACGACTTATAGTTACTATGATGAGAATAATCAAGTTGATAATTGCGGAATTGAGTTACAAGCGGGTAGTAGAGTAGAGTTTTCTCCGCTTATATTAGGATTGGAATGGAAGGAAATTTTAACAAAACATAATCCAGACAAGTACTTTTTCCTGGATTCGATGAGAGAGGATAACTACGAAGTTAGCATCGGCTATGCTCGAGATAGGTTTGGCATTGGACTATTTAATTCCTTGGAGATTAGAAACGGAATAGAATTTGAAAGAAAGAGGAACCTGACAGGAGTGGGAGTCCAATTAGGGGGGTGGTTAGTCAAGGGGCTTCTCTCCCAGGACCTTTTGGGACGGAAAGAAGCCACTACAGTTTCATTGGGTAGAGCTTTTTCCGATGCATATTTTGAAGCCTACTGGACAAAAGACCAGAATTATTCAGAAACGGGCAATGGCAATATTTTTGGAGTAAGTTTCAAGGCCGGGATTGGACCCAAGCCAGCCGAACTTGTTGAGAGTGAATCTTATGAAAGTTACGTTCGAGAAGACGATGGTCCTTTCAATGTTTTGCCCGATTTTCGCCTACCATTTGCCGAAAGCGTGGAAAGACTGGATACTATGAATAAAGTGATAAGGTACACCAGAGGTAACCTGGAATATATCTCACAGAATGGTAGTGATCGCGACCCAAAGGAAGTGTTCGAGTCAAGGGGAGGAGATTGCGATGAGCAAGCTATGTTTCAGCTACATGCATTGAAGTCCCATGGTTATAATGATTTGTATGAACTGGCCTTTGTATCTCCCATAATGGCACACGCCTTCTCATATGGCAAAGATAAAAAGACAGGAAAAGAATATATATGGGAATATGGCAGGGTGTTCAAATTGGATTTTGGCCCTGACTCTAACCTCTCAAAAAAAGAGAAGATGGCAGCTATCCTTTCCTCCAGGAGCTACACAGAGGACTGGGAATACCTTTGGGCTTTTAGACCGACCAGTTCCGACTATAGAGACTACAATTATGAGGATATGGAATGCGTCTACGAAGCCTGGAGTGACGACGTGGATATTTCGCGAGATACGGTGCAGGTGATTCCCGAATCGGGAATAAGGCTATTTATTGGCAATAATTTTGAAGAATAAGAGGGAAACAGGGGTTTTCCCTCTTAACCTACCGCCAGTACGCGGGGAAAGTGCTGGCGGTATTTTATTTTCTACTCAGGACGTAAACCACCTTTTCCTGGAGTGAATCCTGCCAAAATCATCTGAAAATCATCCTTGATAAAGAGTCCCCCAGAGAGCTCTGAAAAAGTATCATTTTCTTTTGTAGGGGTTCCGATTCATCGGAACCCGTTATCGTCTCGGGCTCAATAAATTGAGCCCCTACAAAAAACGGACAATTTTGGACTTTTTCAGAAACCTACCCCAAAGTTCTTGACACTAACCAACAAAATAGTGTACTTGACAAATTTAGCCTTTGCTGGTATTATCTAAGTTAGACAACCGAGGGGGGAAATGGCCTATTGTATGGTCAAGAATTACAAGCGTTTTAGGTCAGAAGTAAAAAAGGGTTTACGCAAAGTTAGCATAACCATTTCCGATGAGGCCCTTGATTGGTTTTATGAGCTGAGCAAACTGATGAAAAAGAATGGCGGTTACAAATTGCCTCGCTCTTACATAATAAGGGCCTTGATTAATGTCTTTATGAAACTGGACATTAATGCGGAAGGCGTAAGAACAGAGAAGGACATGGAAGAAAGTATATTACAGGCTATCAAAAAGCACTAATAGCCTGAAGGGCTTACTAGAGTTTTTTTTTCGCAGTTGAACTATTGATTTCAAGATTACGAAGGAGAGCCAAGACCGTCATGTCGAGCAGAATGAAACGAACATCCGTGTTGCTCTACGAAAAACAGATCGATTTTTTGACAAAATTGTGCAAAATGATAGAGGAGCAAGGGCAAAAGAAGATGTCCCGCTGCAAGATTATGAAGGTGTTGACTAAAACTCTAACATGTATAGAGCCCGACGTTAGCGAGTGCACAAGCGAAGAGGAAATCGAGAGAGAGCTTCTCCGGTGCTTTAAGAAAGTAGTAAGGGAACTTAAGAAGTGATAAAGGTGTCGATGAAGTCCGGGAAATATAGGAGAGACGGTCCCAGGCTTGATTAAAAAGGAGAAAAGAGTAGTGAAGAAAGTGAGTCCAGATTCAGAACTGGAGGAAAGATATAGAATCTTAGTTGAAAATATCGGTGAAGGTTTGGTCATTTACGATAAAAATATGGCGATAACTTTTGTGAATGATAAGATGTGTAAAATTATGAGTTTCAGTAAGGACAAGATTTTGGGCAGGGAAGTTTCCACGTTTTTTGAAGGTGATAATAAGAAGAGATTAATAAACGAATTGGACGAGAGGAGGAGGGGTAAATCCTCACGTTATATTTTAGGGACCAAGACAAAGCAGGGGAAAGAGATATTCCTGTCGATTAGCAGTGTTCCTCTTTTTGACAAAAAGGGGAGATTTAGCGGAACGGTCGCAGTTGTCTCCGATATTACGGAAAGAGAGGAATTAGAAAAAGAATTGAAGGAACGTACGAGAGAGCTGGAGAAAGAAATAGCGAAAAGAAGCCAGCTACTGGTTGATCTATATAGAGGAGTTGCCGTTACAGAGGAGAGGAATAGATTAGCCCAGGAGATTCACGATAGTTTAGCCCAGACATTGGCCACTTCAGTTTTGAAGATTGAGCTTTGTAAGAGACTTCTGGAAGATAATCCAGAAGAGGTAAAGAGAGTGCTATGTGAATTAAGAAAGATGCTGGCAAAAAGTATTAAGGCGACCCGACAAGTCGTATTTGGGTTGCGGCTCCCGAACTTTCATAGAACGGGCTTTGCTACTGTCCTGAAACAGTATTTCCAGGAGTTTCGCAGAAAGGCCGGGGTTACAGGTAACTTAAATCTTAAACTGGAGAAAAGTCTACCGGTAAGGACCCAGGTGGGTATCTATCGAATTATTCGAGAGGCAACGAGCAATGTAAGGAAACACGCTATGGCAAAAAATGTGGATATTAGATTAAGAACTGATAAGAATGGGAATCTCCACCTTATTATAGAAGATAATGGGAAAGGATTCGATTTAGAGAAAGCTTTAGCTCGGAATAAATATGCCAAGCATTTTGGACTGAATGGGATGGAGGAGCAGGCGAAACTTTTGGGAGGAACCTTCAAAATCGAAAGTGCAAAGGGGCAAGGGACCAGGATAAATGTGAAAGTTCCACTTAGGGAATGAGATATAGAAAATTGACCCGAAGAAAGGCGAAAAAGCGGATGATCGAGATTTTTCCTATCCCTGTGGGAGAGGAGCAAGGAGAGACTTAGTAAGGAGGGAAAGATGGCAAAACTAAAATGCAAAAAATGCGGTGCAACACAAGAAATACCTATCCATTGTGGACAACCAATGATAGTTACGGAAATCAATGAGAGGACAATGCTTGCCTGTCGTATGGGTGGCGCTTGTGGCGTGACAAAGGAGCTTCCCAAACATTGTGGTGAACCTATGAGTGTAGTTGAGGAAGGCTAAGTTTGCCTTATTAATTTCCCAGGGTAGGGTAAATCTTGGAAAGGGCCCTTGTATTCGAGTACAAGGGCTTTTTTTTTCGGTTGGCGAATTTTTATTTTTCTTGATTTTTGCAAAAATTCAGAATATAATATATTCGTTACTGTAACGAAAAAAGGACAATATGAGACTGTTTTCGTTATTATAACGAAAAGCGAACGAATTGGGCAGAATGATTCCAAAAATTCTGCATGTTGTATGGCGGCGTGCCACCATACAACATACAGAACTTGGCTAGGAACAATAACTTTCATTGTCCAGGGCATAATTTCAAGGCTCAACAAGAATCCCAATGCCTATTTAGGCCGCTCAAAACAGCTTGGTTATGCTTATCAGATGCTCAAGAGAAGAAGGCAGCTTATTAAAGAAGGCTATAGATTTGACTCAAAAACGAGGGACTGGGTAAAGAGATAATACAACATCAATTAAATTAGGAATAATAAGAGCTTAGAACCGCCAACACGACTTATGAGGCGGTTTTTTATTGCCTTTTCAAAATGTTTTTGCTATATTGACAGTAAGAA
>CAZJWT010000026.1:0-6717 GCA_964550005.1 uncultured Clostridia bacterium
GGGGAGAAATGTAGTGGAGCGCTGGCGAGAAGAGATGGAGCGCCATCGGGAGAGAGCAAAAGAACTGTTTGTGGCAATTGAAAGGGATGATTATAAACACGCTAAGCAAATTTACGATAATATCGCAATGCAAGTAAGGCAAGAACAAGAAGCGCGAGAAGCCATTGAGCATGAACAGAAGCTTTTCTGGTTAGGCCGGGTGACGGAAAAGGACCATTGTGTGCGTATGGCTAAAAGCAAGGTGACTCGTGGTCTTAAGTTAGAAGAGCTCGACTTTGGTACCTGGCTTGCCCTGGGCGGGATGTTCCTTGTCAATGGCGAGACTCCGGAAGAGATTGCTCGCTACCAGAATGTTTTTGCCAATTTTATAAAGAAGCATCCGGCCACTTCAGGAAAAGGCCAGAGCGCGGCTATAGTTGAAGCTCCTTTCAGCGAAGAAGAAGAGATGAGAATCATTTCCGCTCTACTTAAGCCGAAGTACGTTCCTGAAAAGGAAGAACTGCGAGAGGAAAAGAAAGTAGAGATTTCTGCCAAGGCTATTGAGATAATTGTCGCCAAAGCCCTAGCTAAGCGGAGAGAAATGTTACGAAAAGCAGAAGAAGCGAAGGCGATGAATGAAAGAGAGGCAGGCTTTAAGGCTGCTTTTGTAGAGGCCTCACAGGCGAATCTTTCCTTTGCTGCAAGTTACAAGAAAGCGAAGGAAGAATTGGGCAATGGCAAAGAAGTGATTCCGTATCATAGATTTGGACGTTTCCTCGGATTCACAAAATGGGCTTTGCTTAAGTTGCTGGATGAGGTTTATCCTCAGGAGAATGGAACTAAAGCAGCAATAAGAGTCCACATCAGTGCCTTGTATACGGGAAGGGAACTCAATCCGGATCGATGGACAGATATAGCCGGATCATATGAGCGGCCGGGTGACTTAAGCGTTATGGCAGAAGCGGTTATGGGAAATAAAAAGATGATAGAGAAAATAGCCGAGGCCAATGAACTTTTCTACACGACCTATGCCCTGAGTAAAACCTTAGCGCACTCTCATACCAGTTATCAAGACATAGACCCTCGCGTCTTCTGGAGAGACCTCACTGTCTTTTTTGCCGCCACCATACACGACCATTTTTATGCCTACACACCGTGGACGTATTATCAGAGCTTCGGGTTCGATGCTTACCGCGGGCACAAAAAAGAGATGTACAGGATGGCTTGGGAAAGACACAAGTGGCTTTATAATTACTTCCACAACCTCATAGTTACCAAGACAGAGTTAAGAGATTTGCCCCCGGAGGAACAAGATGCCTTACTAGGTAATTTTGCGAATGGAAAAGAAATTGTCGCAATCGGGAATGATGGCGATACTCCAGAGGAAAGTAGATGGAGAGCCTATGGAGCCTTACGCGAAATCGCTTTTTCCTATAATGACAAGGTCCAGGTCCAGGATGTTTTTCCGGAATTCGATGGCGAAATTATTGATGCTAAGCATAGAGTAAACCAGATATTGATGTATCCTGTAGGAAGGACCCACCAGCAGCGCATTCTCATTGAAGGACCGACGCTTGCCCGCGAGCTTTCAGAAGAAGGCCGAGTTCCTTGCAACATTATTATCAACCGATATGGAAGATTTGCCAGCGTGCCTGGTGCAAAGCGTAAAGTTATGCTTGTTGAAGGCGGTCACTTGTATCTTTCCCGGGAAGAATATGTACAAGCTCTATTAAGACATAAAGGTTATTCTCGTGGAAGAGCAGAAGAGATAGCTGACCAGAAGATTGATGAATATATTTCTAGATTTATTGCTGAGAACAGATTATCTACTCAGGAAGCGCGACAATTAATTGACAGGCGTCAGGAGGTTAAAGGGATTAAGGTAGCTGTAAAGTTCACTGAACCAGTTATCGCTGCGATAGTCTTTCCATTTCATGAGCATCCCAGATATGTTGACGGCGATATGGAGCGATATGGCTTACCTTATAGCTGTCAGTCCCTATTCCATACCTGGACAACTTACAACAAAGCAATGTATAGCGACATCTTTGATAAAGAAAGCGGGGTGGTAATGCCTGACCGTGTCAAGTGGTTAGTTAGGCAGTCTCAAGGAAGGAACGAGAAAGAAGTTAAAGCTGGAATAGAGAAACTTCTATTAGATTTTACCAATAGGCATCCCGTCATTATGGTCAAAGATGCGGCTGAATCCGGCGGAAGACAGATGCTTCGCTTTACAAGAATGCCAGACGGAAAAATACTTGATGACAAAGGTAAAACGAATGCCATTGATTTCGTTTACTGGATTGCACACTCGCTAAGGCACGATGTGGCTATTGAAGAGGTACTTTTCTGTTCTCCTGAACTATTTATGAATGAGGAGTTTATGGAGAGCTTTGTGCAGAGACAGATTGAAGAGCACGGAGCTGAAGTCATAAGAGGTCGTCGGCCACGCTCACCTCTATATTCCACTGTCCGATTGATTTTAACTACAGACAATCCTCCTCGTAATCTTGAGAATTTCTCCCAAGTGGAATGGCACGAATCACATCCAATCATATTAGCCAGTAAGCAGCTCATCACCAATATTGGCCGAGGGGGAACATTGGAACAACTCTTATTGGACTACATGCAACCTGAGCAGAGAGGAATCTTTCTTGCTCGCCTAAGAGAGGCATCCAAAAAGGTTATGGAAGCTATGGCGAGATATGCGGCTCGTGCTGCTCGAGAATATGAAACCGAGACAGGGAACAAGATAGGCGAAGATGCAACAGGGGTATCCTATGGTTTCCCCACATATCTAATGCTTGACTTCATACCACAGCCGGTTTTTGACAAAGAAGGAACTCTCGTTGATGTAGAGCCAGTCTATCGCAATGGCAAAAGAGTCGGCACTCGTATTTGGTTGGAGAATGAACAAGGCAAGCGCGTTGAAGCGAAGGTCGTCGACTGGAAAATGATCCATATAGAGCCCAATATTGGCATCGGACTATGGGATAGGTACTGGTTGAGAGAACTGGATAGAGAAATTCGCTTAGCTAGAAAAGAAGGAAGGCCGATAGAATGGGATAACATTGGTCAGTCTGCTCGTATAGTAATGCGGGACGCTGCGAGGAGGGGCGAGGAGTTCCTTAAACAGGTTATGGGGGAAGATTATTTCCAGCGTGGCAGAGGCATTAAAAAGATAGAGGTTAGGAGAAGAACACCGAGACCAGGACCTTCTTTAAGGACTAATCAGGACATAATCGGGAATGCTCTACAGATGGTCAGACGTCGTTTGCATATGATAGCAGAAGAGAAGATAGGACCGGATGAATTGAGCGTCTTATTAAAATATTATGTTATTGCCCAACTAATTAAGGATTATGCCAGAGGCGATTTTGGTGTGGAGGAGGGCCAATATCGAGCATTGCTGGGGTTAAGAGAAGCTTATCGTCAGGATAAGAGTCTCGCCTATAGGATTCGTAGCGATGTAGAACGAATCGTTAAAGAAAATCGGGCGGCACTTCGTGAACTTCTTCTTTCCTTAGCAAAAGAGGATATAGACATAGATGAAGAGCTCATAGATAGTTTGATTAAAGGCTCTGAATATCTTGAGCGAGTAGAGGCTCTAATTCTCAGTGAAGTAGAGAGCGCTCAATATGCGCCAGAAATCAAGATTGTTGCTCGACCAGCGAGACTCTCATCTGTTGAATCGCGTCTTGGTGGGGGAATCAATCATGCCGTAATATTCGAAGCAGAGACTAACATAGCAAATGAACTTTTCCCCCTCATAAACGATGCTTCCATAAATGAGCGGCTTAATGAAGGCAAATTGTCCACGAATGTGATAGGAGTTGACGCTTCCTGGTTGACCCAGGATGGAAAGGCAATCAGGGCTATCTTTTATGACAGAGAAACCGGGGAATTATTAGAAGTTCCGTTAAGAACTCCTATAGACTTCCGTAGCGTCCAGTATCACAGCATATCTGAGAATACCCATAGAGAACTTTCCGTCAGGTTTAAACAGCTTGGAAAATTTGAAGTTAATCCTTATGAGGTTTCTCAAATAGCTGACAGTAAAATTGATATGATAAAATTGGCCAGCCGCCAGGGCCTTGAGCTACCCGAGTCAGAACTGGTCCCAAAGAGGGCAAAGATTACACAGATTGTTGATTCGGTTAAATCTTTCGCTGATGACATATCCCAGGGGAAGGAATATGTCTATTTAGTAGTAAAACCCAATAGAGGAACCGAGGGAGAAGGAGCAGATGTATTCTATGTGAACACAAAAGAAATTAACAAGAATAGTGGGATAATCAAACATATTGTCTCATTACAGAAGCAGGACGATGTCCTGATTCAGATGTTACGCGGCAATGCCTTCTATGCCGAGAGTCCAGAGAAAGCGAAGCGCGCGTTCGATTTGCGTATTAACGTTTCCTGGGATGGAGAGGAATATCGAGTGAGCGGATTTGCTCAAGTAGCTCCTGACGGAAAGACCCTGATTACTTCCGCAGGTAGAGGAGGAAGCATAGAAGACTATTCTGAGACTTTAAATGGCTTGTATGTTAGAGAAGGTAAAAAATGGGTTAGGGTCTTTGTCAACGATGAAGATAGGTCACGAATTGTAGAAGCTGCTATCAAGGGTTTCAAAGCAATGAATCAGGGTCATAGCTTAGAAAATTCCGTACTTCTGGCTGGCGTAGACATAAGACTGGAAGCAAGAAAGACTGCGGATGGGTATCAGATTGTTCCTGTTTTCTTAGAGATAAACGCAAGGCCTGCTGGTCTTGTCAACTCTAAGCCTTTACAAGAAGGGCTTCAATCAACTTTCAACTATTGGAATGTCCTTCGAATTCCTCCATTTGTTATTGAGAATTGGAAAGCCCGTATAGATAGTGCACTAACTAAATTTGTTGAAAATGGCGATATTTGGCGTGTAGCCGATTTGGAACAGTTACTTAGGACAATGATTCTTAATAGAGAACTTTCAGACAGATTTCATACCAACGACGCTATTGATTATGTTATGTTCCGTATCAACAAACTCAATCCCGATTTAAGAAGCAAGTTTGATGCTATGGCTTCAAAGATTATTCCAGAAATCTTAGTGAAAGTAGTAGATGAAAATCTTGCCGTAAGTCATAAAACACTCTTTACACTGGTGAGAGATATTTCGCTCATTTCTGACAGGTTAACAGAAACTTTAGAGAAATATATAAAGACAGGGAAAAGGACGGCTGAGACTCCTTTAGTCCTTGTTCTCCAAGAAAGGGCCTTCCTAATCCTTGCTGACTTATATGGAATGAAAGGAGACAAGAAAAAATCCGATGAATATCTGAGGAAAATAGACGAGAATGAAATAGAAGACTTCATAGCTTGTATGGAAGAAAAATTGGCTTTAATCAAGAGGAAGGAGTCAGAGGAGTTAAGAATTGTAGATGAGACAAAAGTTTACCATTCAAGAGGCCCTATGAGAGTCGGGATAAGCAGTTCAAACGGTTCAGATAGACACAGTGCAGCCAAACTCGAGGGAAGTAAAGTCTGCAATGTTGCAGTGAATCTGGTACCGCGAGGCACCAAAAAAGGAACAAAGCCTCAACCACCTATCTACGTAGAAGCCGAAGTAATAGATGAACCAGTAATTTGGCTTGAGGGTGAGGATAATCTGCTAACAACCCGACCCAAGAAACTTATTATCAGTGAAAAGAATATTTATGACTTCTTTAGCAGTGTAGCCGATAGGGACAATATCACGGCTGAGAATGCCTTCAATGATAAAGAGGACCCACTGCGTCATCTTAAGTATGCTCTTGTGTTTACCGGCATAGTGGGTTTTGACGAAAGACCCGACTATTATATCCAACATCCTGAACAGATTCTAAAAGACATTAAGAGGTTTACCGGCGGTAAAGGAATTAGGCTATATGTAAGGAATACCGGGCCTTCTAAATCTGGATTTGCATCAAGTAGCGCTGTAATGATTGCAATATTATATGTGCTATATAGAATGTCGGGCCAGGAGTATATGCTACCTCATATATATGACCTGCCCTTGGTAGCGGAGAGTAAACTGCTTTTGAGGTCCGGATGGCAAGATACTTATGGAATAAGACCAGGAATTAAAGATTTACATACTAAACCTACTGCTGGATTGCCTGAACCTGTGGAAAGACGCTTGAAGATAGATGGGCGGGATTTTGTAGATAACCTCTGGTGGGTTGATACAGGGATTACGAGGCTGGCAACAGGCAGGATAAACAGACGACACGAAAGCTATTTGTCAAAGGACGCAGATACCTACCGAGCTCTGCTTGAATCTCTAAGAATACATGACTACATAGTTAAGGCACTTGAGGCCGGAGATTATCCTCAGTTGGGTGCATTGTTTATGCGCTATATGGATTTAAGAATCGCTTTTGACCCTGAGGCTACCAAGCCGGAACTAAGGTATTTATTTAACATGCTGTTAGATAAGAACCTGATATATGGTGGAACACTAGATAAGACACTCATATATGGCGGTATTTTAGCAGGAGCAATGGGCGGAGGAATCGCAATGCTTGTTCCTACTTTAAAAGGCAAGGAACTGGTAAGAACTCGTGATGGAAGAAAAATCAGCCGTTTAGAACAAGCATTAGAAGAGATCAAAAAGTACGAAACGCCTACGGGAGAGCGCCCCTTTGACAATCCACGGTTCGGCCGGGTAATTTATAGTGTGAATACGACAGGCTTGGAATCATGGACCACTGAAAAAGG
>CAZJWT010000026.1:6817-12216 GCA_964550005.1 uncultured Clostridia bacterium
GGGTAATTTATAGTGTGAATACGACAGGCTTGGAATCATGGACCACTGAAAAAGGGGGAAGCGCAGGAACGCGCAGCAAAGTCGCTCGCACAGATTCTGGCACAACTTTTGGTGAAAACGTGAAGTTCTTAAAAGAGACTTTAGGTGGCGATAATGTTGTAGTTTTGTCCGATAAGTCTGAAAGAGCTCAGTTAGCGGTTGTGCGTGCTTATCAAGGTCGAGTTATGACCAGTTCTGCTGACGGTCAGGAAGGACTGAGTTTTGGATGGATTAATCGAAAGCAGATAGAAAAGATGGCCCGAGGCGAAACAGACCGCCATATTAATGTTGTTGGTGGTGAGGATAGGTTCTGGATGGGACCTGAGGGCGGCCAATTTAGTATTTTCTTCCTGAAAGGAGCATCACCTCATTTTAAATTCAAGGATTGGCAGACTCCAGCAGTCATAGACACGGAGCCATTTGACGTTGTAGATAAGGGCCGGGATAGTGTTAGTTTCCGAAAGCGAACCCACCTAACCAACTACTCGGGAACTGAGTTTGACATTCAGATTGACAGGACAGTTAGAGTAGTAAGTAGAGATGATGCCAGGAATAAATTGGGTCTTAATCAGCTTCCGAGGGACCTGAAAGTAGTTGCGTATGAGTCTGAAAATAAGATAACAAATATTGGAAAGAGAGCGTGGTCTAAAGCTACCGGGTTACTCTCAATCTGGATTCTCGGTATGTACAATCCTTCACCCAGTACAACAATTGTCATACCATTTGGGCGGGGCTCGGAAAAGAAAATGGGACCGAAGGTTAACGATGCTTACTTCGGTAAAGTTCCGGCCGACCGGTTAGTTGTCAAACAGGATACGCTATTCTTCCGTGGAGATGGTCAACATCGGAGCAAGATTGGCCTCTCGCCTGAGCGGGCTAAACCGATTCTCGGTAGTTATGATGCGGCTAACAATGTTCTAACACTTGTTCAATATACAAAAGCCAGAGGTGTAAGAGATTATGTCAACTCTATGTGGGAGATTCAAAAAAGCCCGTATGCAGGTGATGTGGTAAATTCTTATAATGACGGCCCTGTCGCTCCAGGCGAGAAGCCGCTCAGACCCTTCTATGAGCTTGAGACATCTTCTCCTGGTAAAGAACTTGAACCAAATGAGTCAGTATCTCATATCCACCGTACTATTCACCTACAAGGTCCAGAAGAGTTGCTGGACAAGATTGCCAAGCAAACTCTGGGCGTGGGGCTGGAAGAAATAAAGAATGTCTTTAACCGCCCCGGAGACCAGACAACCCAACCTCACGACGATAAGGGCAGGTTTGCGCCCAAGCCGGGAAAGAGTCCGGAAGATGCGAAAAAAGATATTGCATTATCGGAGCATATACAGGAACTCTTGAAAAAACAGGGCTGGTTTAGCTTACAAGACTACCGTGTAGGCTACGAAGAATTAGTCCCTAAATTTGGATTTGAACCAATGGCGGAAAATTGGGAACAAACAGCCAGAAGAGACCTTGAAGGATTATTTCCAGACTTTTTAATAATAGATAAGACAGAAAAACCGTATAAATATTGGGTAACAGAAGAAGGTAAAGCCGAAATTGCAAAGATACAGAAAAGTTATGAAACGAGGGAGCCATCTGAGGCATTAATGGAAAGATATAGATTGCTGGCCAACAAGGTATGCGACAGGTCAGTAGATGCCAACGGAGTTTATAACAAAGCCTATTTGATTACACTGACAATTCTTGCAGCGTACCTCGCTGAGCAAAGGGGAAAAATGACAGAGGAATTAAAAGAACAGTTCAGGAAAGCTCTTATTGAAGACCTGGAGAAGGCCCAGAAAGACGAGCCGGAACAGATTGGTAAAGCTCTTGACAATTTGATGAGGATTTGGATGACCGCTATTAATCCAAAAGAATCTATCGTTAATGGGCTTTGGCGGATGGTAGTTTTAGCAGAGAATAAAAAAGACTATGCTAATATTAAATTGACCACATCCGGTCCCTCTGAGCATTCATTACTAAGTAAATATAACCTCCTTGCCAGGCGTGTATTACAAGATGCGCTCGGAAGAAAGCAATTTCGGGAAAAATCCATACGCATTGCACAGTCGGTTCTGGGGGCATATATTTGGGGGGAAGGAATAGAATCAGAGCATGTAAGATGGTGGATGTCAAGACTACTTATGGAACTCAAGATTTTTGCAGATAAAGAGTGTATTGTAGAAGCCAAAAAAATCTTGACAGACGAAATCTATGTTAAACTGGAGACAAAGGAAGAAGATTCTATCATCAACAAACTCTGGGAAATGCTGGATATAGCATCCCAGGGAAAAGATCCTGCACGAGTGTTACTACGTTCAAAAGATTTTGAGAAATGGGGGCAAGTACAAAAGAGGGGCAGAAGAGTGGTTGCTCCCGATATTATTTCGCAAGAATTTACGGTTGCTGAATTGGTGCATTTAATTGAAGAGATGCGAAATCCCTCATTTAAGGGACCGGTGGAAGAGGCAAACGAGCCCATACTTTATTTCTTATTAAGACGGCTTAGATGCATACTCGGTGAAATAAGAGTAAGAAATAGGCTTCCTGGGAAGTTCCCGAGGAAGTATCAGATTGGTGGGCTCTGGACATTAGAACAAGCGCTGGTATTGAGGGAACTAATGGAAAAGGGATCTCTATCCAAAAAGCCCCTCGACCAAGAGCCAACAACCCAACCTCGCGACGAGAAGGGCAGGTTTGCCCCGAAGCCGGGGAAGAGTCCGCAAGATGCTAAGAAGCTTATTGCGACATCGGAGTATCTGCAGGAAGTCTTGAGACACCAAGGGTGCTTTGGACTAGGTCAATATGCCCTATCCTATGGGTTGGAAGCTGACAAGCTTGGGTTTGACCGGCTGGCGGAAAATTGGGAGAAAACGGCGAGAGCTGACCTTGAAGGATTAGCTAAGCAAGGCTTTTTGACAATTGATGAAAGCGGAAATGTGCGGCTAACATCAGATGGTCACCGCGAGATTATAGCGATACGGGACCTTGTAAATTTGGCGGAATCAATTGCAAGAGCGAAAGTAAGTTTTGACGAAACGGAAGGATTTGAGCAGCACACTTATCAAGATGCATTGGAAAGAGACCTACAACCTCCATTCGATAATTTATTAAGTGGAACTAATAATATTGAAATACTTCAGATTGCCGTCAAGATATTAGAAGCGAAACGCAAAATAACTGAAGAACCTATGTCAAGGTACCTTGGATACGGTATTGAAAAAATATGCAGCCGAATAAAGCAACTACCGGCTGAAAATTGCATCTCCCCTTCGGAGAACAGCAAGGTTTCAAGAATAACCGCCGTTACCACAGTACAAGTCTATGAAGCACTTAAGGCCCTTATTGAAATTGTTAAGCCGCAAGAGCAGGTCACGGTTACAAAGATGGCTGAGATGTTAAGAATCAGTAGAGATATTGATATAACTTCTGTATCCGTAGATGGTAAGCCTATAGAACTTACCTCGTGGAAAGCAAGAAATGCTATTAGGTTGATTCTGGAGGAAATGGGTCTGGCTAAAAGTCCACCCTGGAAGCTAACCAGAAACGGAGTAAAAGTGAAGGGCCCACTGGATAACCAGGAGTCTTTTGAAATCTGCCTAGGAATAGACCAAGACAGAAGCCTGGAAGTATTACATCTACCCCAGCGAGACTACATGGATCTTAACTTAACAGCTGACATAGTAGCTGAACGAATCAGCTTTTCTTCATTACTTGATTACGGCTTCTTTGCCAGTGCTATATCTGACAATAAAGTCAAACTAACTTACGAAGATAGAAAAACGATTCTCACCATACCTTTCAATTCAGATAGCCTTACGAAAGCTTTTGATGAACTTCTGAGTCCCGCTGAACCAGAGTCAAGACCTGCACCCGACTCGGCTGGGCACAAGGAACAGGGAAAGGGCCATACTTTTAGCTCTTTTGTTTCTGTTATTCTTGGGGTTATTTTGGGTTTGCCTTCAACTGGAATTACAAAAGAGCTAATAGAAAACATACCTCAACAAGGGATAAGGATATTGGTAGAATTGGGCAATACTATTCCAGCAGGCAGTATATATTCAATATTAGCTGTCCTAGCGGCAGGATTTTTGGGTGGCGTATTTATTAGCTATGCCTTGAAAAAATCTGAGCAGACGGGTCGGAAGGGTAGCAGCTGGTTTATGTTGGGTATTGGTAGTTTACTGTTGACGACTTCGCTTGTTGCGCCATTGTATTACATGAGTGTGAAAATATTAGGCTTGGCTCTAATTGCATATGCACTTGGACATTTCTCCTATGTTGTAGCCAGGAATTTGCAAATGAAAAGAGAAAGATCTCAAATCCGGGAAAAGCGGGCTCTTGAACTTATTAAGGAAGAATTCTCGGCTGAGGAGTTGGAACACTTGATTGAACAGATGCAAAGACCTACGTTCAAAGGAAGAGTAACGTCAGAAAAAGCGCCTGAGACCTATAGACTGTTAGAGAGGCTTAAAAAGATTCTTGACGAACTGGGTGTAAGAAACAGGCTACCTCAGAGATTTCAAGGAAATAATCAAATAGGTGGACTTCGTATATTACAACGAGCACTACAAGCACTAAGAGAAAGCAGTGAAGTAGCTGAAAGGAAAAGTCCACTAGAACAAGAGAAACCGCAGAGGCCGTATCGCGAGAGCAGATTGGGAAGGGGAGGGCTTCCTTTGATATTTGGGCTAATCACCATATTGGGAATGAATATGGCCTCAGGAATGCATCATTTGTCTGATTGGGTTGGGAGGACTACCGTGAATTTGAAGCAAGCAGAGTGGAAGAGAGTCCTCCTGCTGTCAGTTCTGTTGCTCGGTCTACCGGTTCTTATTGTTTCAATAATGAAGCGAGTTATTAACTGGTGGGATAGTAGAAGAAAAACAGATTTTGAGAAGGGCCCGTCGGAAAAAACCAATCCCAAGGCCCCGGAGGAGAGTAAGAAACAAGGTTCTATGCGAATCTGGTCAGTTCTATTTGGTGGGTTGGGAATTTCGTTATTTATGAACTCGCCTTTGTTTGCCTCTGTTGGGGAGATTATGAGGAGTGGGCAGGAAGCGTGGGGACCGTGGGCGATATTGATTTGCGCTGTTACCGGTGTTGGTGCCTGGGCGATATACCGAGAGGTTGGCGTGGGAAGAAGTAATCTGATGGGAGCGGAGCGAGTGAGATTATTTGAGGTTTTAGGGCTCAAGGCTCTGGGGCAGGCGATGGTGTCTCTGTTTGAGAGAGGACGGGGCGTTGTTACGCCCGTTGTCAATCGGCCTTCACAGAGGGAACAGTTGAGGATGAGCTGGGCTAATCTTCTTACCAAGCCGCTGTCTGAGAGAGAGATTAGAAGGATAAGGGCACTTGCTGAG
>CAZJWT010000027.1:0-12073 GCA_964550005.1 uncultured Clostridia bacterium
GTATAATGAAAAGATATATTTTCTTTTTAATATCCTTCCTTCTATTTGTGACAATTCAGATTGTCCTTCTTCGCCGCTTAGCCATAAGAGATGTTACCCCCGACCTGTTACTGATTGGGGTTGTCTACTTCTCGCTGAAGTACGGTCCTGTATTGGGGACCTCGATCGGTTTTTTTTTGGGCTGATTCAGGACATTTTTACTCCTGGGCTTTTTGGGGCTAACTGTTTAATCAAGACCCTGATCGGCTTCTCCGTGGGAACATTCCAAAAAAGACTGGTTAGAGGGAATCCCATAGCACAGATATTTGTGGTATTTTTTGCCTGCCTTTTTCAGTACTGGAGTATGTATTGGATAAAAATTTTCTTTGGTGAAGCCCGGCCTCTGGTACCATTTTTTGTACCTATTTTTTACCCCATTTATAATAGTCTCCTGGCTCCTTTATGGTTCTGGATAATAGAACAATGGGAAAAGTTGTGGGGAGGAGAACTTTATGCACCAGAGCATAATGGATCGCCAATTTGAGGCGAGACTTCAAAGATCTCTAATTTGGTTTAGATATTTTATAATCGCTACCCTTTCGATTCTTTTCATAAGGCTATTCAGCCTTCAAATAGTTAAAAGAGGAGAACTCTACAAGCTTTCAGAAGCTAACCGTATTCAGCTTTTTTTCCATCCTGCACCCCGGGGAATTATCTATGACCGGAATGGGAAAGTTATGGTTGAGAATATGGGGTCCTTTTCAGTTCTCTTCTCGCCTACCAATTTGACCTGGGAGAAAACGGAGGAGATACTTAAGAAATTAAGCGAGATCCTGAATCTCAACTACCCTTCGATGTTAGCAAAGGTGCGTTCTTCGATTCGCCAACCATTAAATAGTATCCTTCTGGCTGAGAATGTTCCCCTCTCCCAAGTCTTCTACCTGGCAGAGGAGAAAGTTAACCTTCCTGGTGTAAATATTGAGGTTGAACCTAAACGCAACTATCTCCACAGAAATTTCGCCAGCCATCTTTTGGGCCATCTGGGAGAGATCGGACCAAAGGAGCTAGGAGCTCTATCTGGAGCAGGGTACAGGTTGGGGGATATTATCGGAAAATCTGGCGTGGAGAAGATTTGCGATAATTTTTTGCGAGGCAAGAGTGGTGGTCGACAGATAGAAATAGACGCTAATGGTCGCCAGCTTCGAATAATTAATAGCGTCCTGCCTGAGGAAGGCGATACTCTAATTCTCACTTTAGATGAGAGAATCCAGAAGCTCTGTGAGGATTCCCTGGAGGGCAAAGCGGGTGCAATCTGTGCAATCGACCCTGCTAATGGTGAGGTCTTAGCCCTAGTAAGTAAACCCGATTTCGATCCCAACCTGTTTACGGAACGTCTCAGCCCATCTCATACTCAGCAGTTATTTACAGACCAAGGACTTCCCATGTTCAATAGGGCAATTCAAAGTCAGTATGCTCCTGGCTCTCTATTTAAAATTGTTACAGCCATAGCTGCTTTAGAGGAGAAAGTCATCCGTCCAGATGAGACTATGCGCTGCAAAGGGACCTTCCAAATCGGAAATAGAGAGTTTAAGTGTTGGAAAGAGGGGGGGCATGGTCGTTTGGACATTGTTCAGGCGATTGCTCAATCTTGTGATATATTTTTCTATCAGCTCGGTCTAAGAGTGGGTGCAGATAAAATAGCACAATATGCTCAGATGCTGGGATTGGGGAAAGACCTTGGCATTTCCCTACCCTCAGAGGCAATGGGTCTCGTCCCGGATTCCACCTGGAAAAAGATATATTTTGGTGAGAAGTGGTATCCTGGTGATACAGCTAATATGAGCATTGGTCAGGGTTATCTGGAAGTTACCCCTCTACAAATGGTAAGTCTGATTAGCTTCATAGCTAATGGAAGTTCAATTTATAAACCTTTTGTTGTTAAGAAAATAATTGATGGCCGGGGGAATATAATTGAGACTTTCCAGCCCAAAGTAATCGGAAAGCCGAGAATTTCATCCGAAACACTCTCCATCATAAGAAAGGGACTCAGAGAAGCTGTTCTCTCTGGCACTTCTCAGGTAGTAAAGTTTAAGGGATTGAGTGTGCTTGGCAAGACGGGAACCGCTCAGAATCCACATGGGGAAGACCATGCCTGGTTCATCTGCTATGCACCAGAAGAAGCTCCCGTAATTGCCTTAGCAATCTTGGTTGAACATGGCGGGCATGGAGCTAGTGCGGCTGCACCTCTGGCCAGACAGATATTGAATGGAGTATTTACTCTTCAGGGAGAGAAACAGCCGGAGATTTTCGTCTACGAAGACTAAAATTAAAGGAGTAGCTCCGATTCATCGGAGCGTCTGGAAGATGCGCCTTAGAGATATTTCTGTAAGATTCGATTACTATCTATTTTCAGCGATGGTTCTCCTTATTGCCATTGGCTGTTTAATGATTTATAGTGCGGTGTATGGAAGCCCATGGAAAACTCCTTTCTATGCAAGGCAGGGTGTTTATGCTCTCCTGGGGATGGGAGTGATAATAGTTGTAATGGGGATAAATTATCATTTATTCAACCAGTATGGGAAATGGATATACCTATTTTCACTTCTTCTATTAGTGTTTGCTCTATTCTTCGGTAAGAGTATGCGTGGCGCCAGAAGCTGGCTTCCTATCGGGAATTTTACGTTTCAGCCAGCTGAGTTCGCCAAGCTCGGTCTAATTATCGTACTCGCTCAATATTTAACCAATTACCCTGAGGGAGTGAAGAGAATTTCTGGACTGATAATTCCTTTCTTATTAACTCTTGCTCCTGTTGCACTTATCATATTGCAACCCGACCCGGGTTCGGCTCTGGTCTTTCTGGCAATATTTTTGGCAATGTTATATCTTGGAGGAGCGAGGATAATCTATCTCGTATCCTTTATCTCTATGGGAATTTTAGCTTTGGGGATTCCTCTACTTTTGGCTCTTGACCCTCGAAATAAAACTTTTCTTCCCAGAATTTTCAGTAATCTTTCATCTACTTTTGGCCTTATAATAATCGTTGTGGGAATTATTGGACTCATATCGTATATCTTATCAAGGCTTAAATTTCGTGTAGGGGTTAACCATTTTCTCTTCACTTCCTTGGTTGTCTGTGGGGGAATTATGCTCTCCTATCCTTTAAAGCTCTTTTTAAAAGAGTATCAGAAGATGAGATTAGTCTGCTTCATTAAACCGAGCATTGACCCGTTGGGTGCCGGATACCATATAATTCAATCCCAAATCTCCATAGGTTCAGGTGGGTTCCTGGGGAAGGGGCTCTTGACAGGAACTCAAGGGAAACTGGGCTTTCTTCCAGCGCAACATACAGATTTCATCTTCTCCCTTCTCTCAGAAGAAATGGGATTCCTCGGCGCTGCCTTCTTGATTTTACTCTTCTCTATTTTGCTCTTACGGGGAATAAGAATTGCATCCCTGGCAAGGAATCGTTTTGGAAGCCTGTTAGCAGGGGGCATTGTCGCCCTCTTCCTTTTCCAAATTAGTGTCAATTTGGGAATGAGTATGGGAATTATGCCGATTACCGGGCTACCTTTACCTTTTGTCAGTTGTGGAGGCTCAGCCCTGGTTACTTCCATGGCTGGGGTGGGGATTCTTTTGAATATTTATAGTCGCCGTTTTATGTATTAGTAAACTATTTCGTAGCAACTACCCTCGTGAGGGGTATTTCCTCTCCCCTTGTGGGAGAGGGATAAGGCCTGCCCGTGCCTGGCACGAGCCACGGCCAGGGGTGAGGGGGAATTTACTTCTGGAGTTAAGATTTGGAAAAGACTGTGCTGGATGACATTTTACCTTTTGTTTCTAAGCCGGGCAGGTATCTGGGTAATGAGTGGAATGTGGTTCATAAAGATTGGGAGAGTGCCCAGATAAGAGTTGTTTTGTGCTACCCTGATATCTACGAATTGGGCATGTCCAACTTAGGATTGCAAATTCTCTATTCTATTATTAACCAGAGGGAAGACTCCCTTGCTGAAAGGGTCTATGCACCCGGGTTAGATATGGAGGAGATATTAAAGAGGAGGGGAATTCCCCTCTTCTCCCTTGAGTCGAAAAGGCCTCTCAAAGATTTCGATATTATTGGTTTTACTTTACAGCACGAATTATCCTATACCAATATTCTGAATATCTTAAATTTGGCAAAGATTCCGCTTCGTTCCCAGAGCCGAGATGGAAAGTTTCCCTTGATAATAGCGGGTGGTCCTTCTGCTTCCAATCCTGAACCTTTGGCCGATTTTATTGATGCTTTTGTTCTGGGAGATGGGGAGGAGGTGATAGAGGAAATAATAGAAACTTATAAGAATTGGAGTAGCTCCGATTCATCGGAGCGTCTGAATAGGGGAAGCGGGATCCTTAAAGCACTGGCAAAGATCCCCGGAGTCTACGTGGCATCGTTATATGAAGTAGATTATAGAGAAGATGGCACTATCAGAGGGATGGAGAGAAAGGAAGCTGGAATACCAGAAAGGATAGAGAAGAGAGTGGTAGATCTGGAGACCTCTCATTATCCCTTGGCACCTCTGGTGCCATTAATCGATATATCACAGAATCGGTTGAACTTAGAAATACAGCGAGGCTGTCCTCACAGTTGCCATTTCTGTCAAAGCCAAGCGGTATATGGACCTCGCCGGGTAAGGTCTAAGGAAAGGTTGCTCGAAATTGCTGAAGCCTCTTTGAGATCCACAGGCTATGATGAGATATCTTTAATCTCGCTTTCATCTACCGATTATCCTGAAATTGAGGGACTTATTGCCGAATTCTTATCTCGTTATGAAAAGAATCACACTTCCGTCTCTCTACCATCTTTAAGACCGGATAAGTTCTCCCTCGAACTGGCGATCCGGGTTCAAAGGGTCAGGAAGACAGGGTTAACTTTTGCTCCAGAAGCCGGAAGTGAAAGATTGCGCAGATTGATTGGTAAGGAAATTAGTGATGAAAATTTCATTTCTGCCGTTTCCCAGGCCTATAGTGCTGGTTGGAAGCTGGTGAAACTATATTTTATGATTGGTCTACCTGGTGAAGAGGAAGAGGATATTGAGGCGATAATAAAACTGGTAAGAGAATTAAAGAGGAGACACAGAGACTTAAACTTTAACATAACCATTGCTCCCTATGTTCCCAAACCGCATACTCCTTTTCAATGGCTCCCAATGGAGAGGCTTCCAGAATTGAGAAGGAAAAAGGATTATCTTTCTCGCCGACTTCCTGCTCAGATTAAGGGTCATAATGTCGAAGCCTCTTTTTTAGAAGCTGCCTTTAGCCGGGGAGATAGGAGACTGGGGATGGTTTTGGAAAGGGCATGGGAAATGGGTTGTAAATTTGATCAATGGAAAGAACATTTTCGTTTCGACATCTGGGAGGGAGCTTTCTCCCAATGTGCAGTTGATCCGGACTTCTATGTCTATCGAAATAGAGACCGTGACGAAGTACTGCCCTGGAGCCATCTCATTTATAGTAGAATGGGTAATGGGTAATGGGTGATGGGTAATTTGAAATTTGAAATTTGAGATTTGGAATTTGGAATTAATGGATAGTGTTCAAAGGGTGGGAATAGAATATAGTAAAAAAGGGACTATTCGTTATATAGGCCATCTGGATTCAATGCATACGTTCTTTCGTGCCCTCAAAAGGGCTAACTTACCTGTGAGTTATACTCAGGGATTTAATTCTCGGATTAAGTGCTCTTTTTCACCTGCCCTCCCTTTGGGATTCGAAAGTGAAGCTGAATATATAGAACTATATCTGGATAGGAAAATCGATATTCCCACGTCGATAAATAATCTCCAGAAAAATCTACCCGAAGGTCTAACTGTTCACAATATGAATAGACTTCCCTTGTTCGGTAAATCGAGCAATGGAAAGATAAGAGCGGTTGCATATAGAATTAACCTTCACCAATTTTCTAGGAAGTCCACAGTTTCTAATCAAGCGAGCAAGAGGGATATAGAGGAAAGGATAAGCAATTTTCTGGATAAAGGAGAGTTCTTCCTAGTAGATAAAAGGGGAAAGAGAGTAAATGTCCGGCCTCTAATTTTGAGTATAGAAATGGGGAGGGACTGGGACGTCAGACTCTTGCTGAACACAAGAGGAGGATTTAATCTCAATCCCAGGATAATAGTCAGGACGCTTCTGGGAGTTGAGGAGGAAGATTTAGCTTTTGTCGAGTTTACCAGAGAGAAATTCTTGTTCTGGTAAAAAAGTCTGTCAAGGAGAAAATTCTATGAAGAGGGAAATATTGGTTGATATAACCGAAGATGAAGTGAGAATTGCTCTGGTTGAAGATGGGCATCTCGTCGAGTTATTTATTGAGAGAACAGAGGAGAAAAGTGTAGTGGGAAATATCTATCAGGGAAGAGTTGCCAATGTTCTTAAGGGAATTAGGTCTGCTTTTCTAGATTTAGGGTTGGAAAGGAATGCTTTTCTCCCCTTAGTAGATCTTCCACCGGATAAGAGAGAGATAAAGAGGAGCGATCGTTTATTGGTTCAGATAGTAAAGGAGCCAATTGGAGATAAAGGGGCTAAGGCCACAACCAGGATAAGCCTTCCCGGAAGGTATCTTGTGTTTATGCCCAATGTGGAGCATATCGGGATATCGAGGAAAGTCGTCAATGATGAGGAACGGAGGAGATTAAGAGAAATAATTAAGGAGATTACTCCGCCAGGAGCGGGATTCGTTGCTCGGACAGAAGCTGTCGGTCATCATGAGAAGGATTTAATTCGTGAATGCAAGTATCTTTTGAATTTGTGGCAGATGATAAAGAAAAAGAAAGAGTCAATTGGTGAAGGGTATCTTGTTCACAAGGCATTTGGTCTAATCTTTTATGTTGTGCGAGAACTGTTTACTGAAGAAGTGGACACTCTAATCATAAGTTCCCGTGCGGAGTATAAACAAGTCAGAAATTATGTGAAAATGATGGATCCCCATCTTTTGAGGAAAACACATCTCTATAAGAAAAAATCACCACTTTTTGAAGCCCACAATTTGGAAAGTCAAATCTCCAAAATGAAAGACCAGAAAATTATATTGCCTTGCGGAGGGTCCATTATTATTGAGCAGGGGGAAGCTTTGACCGCGATTGATGTAAACACTGGTAGGTTCGCCGGGGGAGAAAGTCTGGAAGAGACAGCCTTCCTCGCCAATTGCCAGGCAGCTGAGGAGATTATGTGTCAGGTTCGCCTTAGGAACATAGGGGGATTGATCATTATAGACTTCATTGAGATGAAACAGAAAAAACACAGAGAGAAAGTTATGAATATTCTACACCAACAGTCTCTGAGGGATAAAGCGAAGATAGATTTGCTACCCATTACCAAGCTAGGACTGGTCGAGATGAGTCGCCAGAGAAGAAGGGAAAGTATCATTAATACACTTTGTCAGCCTTGCCCTTACTGCGAAGGCAGCGGATTGGTATTTTCAGAAAAGACTATGTTTATAAAGATCAAAAAAGAAATTCTAAAGGCTGCAACCCAGACAGGGGATAAATACCTTAATATCTTTATGAATCCCAGAATTGCTCCCCTTTTTGACGAGAAGAGAGTAGAGCGCATTTCTAAAATAACTGGTAAGACGATAAAGATCAGACCTGATTATAAACTACACGTGGAGGAGTTCAAGATCACCCCCTAGAGACGGAAAAAGGGGTCAGAGTCATTTTTTGCGGAAAACGTACCCGTCACTTTTTTAATGTCACTTTTTCAAAAAATGACTCTGACCCCTTTTTCGTTTTTATTCTTTCTTCCCAGAGGGGATCGTATATATTGTGAATTTCCCTGCCATAGGAATCGAGACCTTCGGCGATCTCCCCTCTCAGTAAGTCATCTCCCCCATCTGTAGTTCTAGCACCATAGCTATTAACCAGTTCTCTTAGCACCCATGGCTGGTCAATAATCATACAGGGCGTCAACAGATTATCACTGTAGGCTTGTGGAGCGTTTTTAGCCTGTTGCATTCTCCTTACAGCTTTAAAGAAGGGCGAGTTTATTGTTTCCCAGAGAGTTTTGCCATGAATATTATCCACAGCAAAATGGACGAAAGCGCAGGGTTCTACATCTCCTTTATTGTTGATGTGCAGGAATGACCTTCCGGCAATGCAACCTTCCACTGCTGGTCCGTCGTTCCAGAAATCTCCTATAAAGATTTCCTTAGTATCTCTCCACTTACTCACCTGTTGTCGCAATCTATTTCTTTGTTGGGGCGTGGGCATCATCTCAAGATCTGGTTCCTTCCCTATAGGGAGGTACTGAAAATACCAACCAAGATAACAACCTTTATCTACCATTAAGTCAACAAACTCATCGCTGGTGAGGGCATCCGCATTCTGCCGGGTCATTGTCGCCGAGAAACCAAAAATACATCCTTCTTCGTTCAAATTATCCATCGCCGCCATAATTTTTTTCCAGACACCCTTGCCCCGACGGCTCTCGGTCTCTTTTTCGAAGCCTTCCACACTGACGTTGACCTCGACACTTCCTAAATCTGCCAGCCTCCTGGCTGTTTTTCTATCTATGAGTGTCCCATTGGAATAGACCTGGAAATACACATCATCATGCTTTTCGTATATGTCGAACATATCTTTTCGCAAAAACATCTCTCCTCCCTGAGTTGTGATGAAGTACATTCCCAGATGTTTAGCCTCTGAAATTACTCTATTTATGGTTTCGAAGGGGAGGTCGTTTTCTGTTGTGTATTCTCGCGTGGAGCATCCCAGACAATTTAAGTTACAGCGCATAGTGGGGCTCAATACTAAGAAGTAGGGAGGCCTGAGGCCTTCTCTTAATTCTATTTCATCTCGTTTCCCGCTTCCCACAAGGATATTATTAATAAGGAAATTCTCGACGAGCTTGTTTACACATTTTTTGTTTGGATGGGTAAACAGCTTCTTAGCAAATTCTATACCCGGATGTCCTGACTCGAAAATTTTTATCAAATTTCCGACTGTCTCTTTATTATCTAAGTTTCTTGTTAAGTTCTGCGCCAAGCGAAGCATTATGACCAAATTTTCGTTAGAAGCATTCGGGATGAGCTTACAGATCTTTCTTATAAGCTGCTTCGTACCATAACTTTTAATTTCTTCTTTAATCTCATTAAGGCCAAACATAATAATCTTCCCTTATTTCGTTGGGAATATTTCGTAGAGCGAAATATTTACTTACATTGTACCCAAATACAGGACCAATTTGTCAAGAAAAAAATCGAAGCTTTTACCTTCACTCTATAGTAGTGCTTGACAAAAAGGTAATAAAAATATAAAATTGCAATAAATTTCATTGGGAGGATGAATATGTATGCAGTAATCGAGACTGGTGGAAAACAGTATAAGGTGGAAGAAGGGTCGGTTTTGAATATTGATAAGACTAATAAAAAACCGGGAGATGTTATCGAATTGAGTAATATCCTCCTATTGGTAGATGGTGAAAGAGTAGAGATAGGGAGGCCCTATCTTGATAAAGGAACAGTATTAGCAGAGGTCAAAAGGCATTTTAGGGGAAAGAAAATTATAGTTTTTAAGAAACGGCGGCGAAAAGACTATAAGAAAACAACCGGGCACAGACAAAATTATACGGAAGTAAGAATAAAGGAAATAAAGATAGTCTGACTTTAAAAGGCGGTGGATTTTATGGCTCATAAGAAAGGACAAGGTTCCACAGGAAATGGCCGGGATAGTGCAGGACGAAGATTGGGAGTGAAGGCTTCTGGCGGTCAATTTGTGTCGGCAGGCAGTATTTTAGTTCGTCAAAGAGGTACGAAATTCTACCCGGGATTTAATGTGGGCAGGGGAAGTGACGATACCCTGTTTGCTTTAATTTCAGGACGGGTTAGTTTTGAACGCTTTGGCAAAAGAAGGAAACGGGTCAGCATTTGCCAGTAGAGAATCTTGAGAGACCAGAAGTAATTTTGGTCTTCAGGAAAGGCTTGTATGTTCGTTGATAAGGCGAAAATATTTGTGCAAGCCGGAAATGGGGGCAATGGCTGTGTCTCCTTTCGACGCGAGAAGTTTATTCCTCACGGTGGTCCAGATGGAGGGGATGGTGGAAAAGGTGGAGATGTTCTTCTCGCAGTATCTTCCAGCATCAAGACTCTCCTCGATTTCTCTCGTCAGCCCCATTATCGAGCCCAAAAAGGGGCACATGGGTCAGGAAACAATCGTTCCGGGAAGGCGGGATCAGATTTAATCTTAAAGGTGCCCCGGGGAACCTTTGTCTACAAGGAAGATGAACTAATCTGTGACTTGGTCAATGAGGGACAGAGTGTCATTGTGGCACGTGGCGGTCGGGGTGGAAGGGGCAATGCGAAGTTCAAGTCGCGCTCAGAGCGTCTCCCACGCTTTGCCGAAGAAGGTGAGGCTGGAGAGAGAGCTACTTTAAAACTGGAATTGAAGCTGATTGCCCAGGTGGGTCTTCTCGGGTATCCCAATGCTGGAAAGTCAACTCTCCTCTCAGTTATTTCCAGGGCCCGTCCCAAGATAGCTGATTATCCATTCACTACTTTAGTGCCAAACCTGGGAGTAGTAGAGCTTGGTGAGGGCGAAAGTTTCGTAGTAGCAGATATTCCGGGACTAATTGCTGATGCCCATAAAGGTAAGGGCTTGGGCGACCAATTCCTGCGGCACATTGAAAGGACTGAAGTTCTGGTTCACCTGGTTGATATTCAAGGCTATGAAGGTGCGAGCCCTTATGGTAATTATGTAGCAATTAATAAAGAATTGAAAGCTTTCAATCCCAAACTACTGAAGAAGCCTCAGATAGTCGTTGCTAATAAAATGGACACTCCCTCCGCATCAACCAAATTACGAACTTTTCGTTCCAGGATTAAAAAGAAGGTCTATCCTATCTCAGCCCTTACCAGGGAAGGTATAAAAGAACTACTTTATGCGATTGGGAGAAGATTGAAAAAGTGAAGAAGAGAGTAGTGATAAAGATTGGTACCAGTGTTTTAACTAAACCTTCCGGGGTTATCAATGAGGTCACTATAGAGAGGATTGTGGACGATGTGGCTGAACTGCTGAATTCGGGTGCGGAGGCGATTATTGTGACTTCTGGAGCAATCGGCGCTGGCCTGGGAAGATTGAAATTGCAGGGTCGCACCATCCGCGAAAAACAGGCGCTGGCCAGTATCGGACAGAGCCATCTAATGGGTATATACGAGAAATTTTTCAGGAAACATAATCGCCTGGTGGCTCAGGTTCTGTTGACCTCTGATGACCTTGCTCAGAGACAAAGGTATCTCAATGCCAGAAATACCCTTTTGACGCTTCTCAGCCTGGATGTGGTTCCTGTGGTAAATGAGAACGATACAGTTGCTGTAGAAGAAATTAAATTTGGAGATAATGACAGGCTCTCAGCGCTGGTGGCCAGCAAGGTAGAGGCTGATCAGTTGGTGATTTTGACCGATGTCGATGGCTTCTTTTCGGCAGATCCCCATGCGGAAAATAAAGTGAAATTAATAAAGGAGGTAGAAGAAATTACCCCCGAGCTGGAAGAGAAGGCTAGTGGCAGTGGAACCCTGAGAGGAACCGGGGGAATGGTAACCAAGCTTGAGGCAGCCAAAATTGCCACTGCCAGCGGCATAACAATGTATATTGCAAATGGCAATAGAGAGGGAGTCCTTAAAAAGATATGGAATGGAGAGAATCCGGGAACAAAATTTCTCCCTGCAAAAGAGAGAATAGTATCCCGTAAACGATGGATAGCTTTTGATACCAGAATAGAAGGCAAGATTGCTGTTGATGAGGGGGCTAAGGAGGCGCTTCTGAAAAGAGGGAAGAGTTTGCTTCCTTCAGGAATTAGTTCGGTGGAAGGCAGATTCGATACGGGAGGGTGTGTGGCTATAGTGGATAGCGAGGGGAAGGAATTCGCCCGAGGATTGACATCCTATTCCTCTGATGAGATAGAAAAAATTAAAGGGAAGAAATCTTCAGAAATAGAGAAAACTCTTGGTTACAAGGACTACGATGAGGTAGTCCACAGGGACAACCTGGTTATCCTGAAAGAGTAGCTGCAGAGTCAAGCTCTGCTAAAGCGGTAGTCGCAGGCTTCAGCCTGCGCCTGGTTTTCGCAACCT
>CAZJWT010000028.1:0-12002 GCA_964550005.1 uncultured Clostridia bacterium
CCTCCCTTTCGGGAGGACTCCAGCAAAAAAACCAAAAATGACTCTGACCCCTTTTCTTGACCCCTTTTCTTCAGGTTTTGAAATGTTCGTATCCCCGACCCTTGAGCTTCACTTCTCTTCTTTCCTTATCCAGATACCTTACTTTCCATCTTGCCGGCACAATTTCGCCAATCATTGTAGTGTGGGGAACATCTCTCAATACTTTGTTAACATAATGGCTAGGAACCGTAAACACCAGTTCATAATCCTCCCCACCATAGAGAGCAAAGGTCAGAGCCTTTACAGCCCCTTCAAATTCTAAAGAGGATACCACCTCTCTCTGAGACTGAGAAGTGAGGTACCTTAAATAAGGTGAAACGGGAATCTTCTCCAGCCAGATTTTAGCGCCAACTTTGCTCGCCTGACAGATAAACCTTATCGATAGGTCCAATCCATCGCTGCTATCAATCATAGCTGTTGCTAGTCTGTTTCGAGAGATAATTTCTGCCTCCTTCACTCTCGGCTGTGGAAGGAGATGTTTCTCTCTAAGCATCTTCTTACACTTCCGAGCATAATCGGATTTTGCTGGAATTTTCCATCTCTCCTTAATTATTTCTAACCCAGCAGCTGAATCTCCAAAATTTCCGGTAACCAGAATCCCGTCTCCTACTTTAGCTCCCGAACGACAAATCACTCTACCTCTTGCCACCTCTCCAAGCAAACTTACAGTAATTACAGCATTCCTGGGCGAAGAAACTGTGTCACCACCAACTATCGTAACTCCAAATTTCCTTCCACACCTCAGCATGCCTTCATATAAACCATCCACATCTTTGATCGAATTGTCTTTACAGACTGCTAAAGAAACCAGAGCATACTTTGGCTTCCCGCCCATAGCAATGATGTCGCTAATCGAGGAGACCATTGCTTTATAACCTATCTCCTCAAAATCTGCTTCGGCAGTATTAAAATGGACACTCTCCACCATTGTGTCCGTGGTAGCCACCAAAAGCTTCTTGCCATAAGGCTCAATCACTGCTGCATCGTCACCGATGCCAGCAATAATCTTCTTAATCTGAGAAGTGGTGTAGTGTTTTTCCACCTTCTTCTTTATTCGCTCTATCAATTGGAACTCACCAATTCTGGATATCTTCATCGAATGTAAACAAAAAAGGGGCTCCCTAATAGGAGCCCCTCTATTCTATGTCTCAATTATTCCTTCTTCTCTTCGGAAGCCTTTGACGCTGCTTCTTCCTTCTTAGCTACGATTTTATCCTTTATGCTGCTAACACCAGCAATTATAGCAACCAATCCGCCTCCCACTAACATAAGCGGAAGAACTCCTTTCAGGACCACCCACAATTCAAACCAGAGTTTCCCCCCGAAAAACCAGATTAAGCCAATAAGTGCAGCTACTAATCCGCCAATAATACTGCCCATTCCGTTCACCTCCTCCTAAAAATGGTTGCCTCTTCTGGCAACTTTCAATTGTCCAATACTTCTCTTACCGCCCCTGGTATCTTTTCCACTATATCTGAGGCGATAAGGCACATCTCTCCCTTCTCACGCCTAGCCAAATCTCCTGCCAGACTATGCAGGTAGACTCCAGCGATTGCAGCAGAAAGCAAGCTATCTTTGTTTACAGTCTCCGTTAGCCGAAGTTGACCTACAAGCCCACCAATCATCCCTGACAGAACATCACCACTACCGCCGCTGGCCATTCCCGGATTGCCGAGGGGATTAATAAACACATCTTCTCCTCTTGCAATTACCGTCTGGTACCCTTTCAAAACACATATCAGATTATTCTCCTTAGAAAATTGGAAAGCATATCTTATCCTTTCTCTCTGTATTTCATCTGCTTTCTTTCCCAGCAATCTCCCCAATTCTCCTGGGTGAGGAGTGATAATAATTTCAGCTTTTGCCTTAGCCAGGCTTGCCTCACCAACTAACAAATTTATTCCATCCGCATCCACGATACAGGGCAAATCTACTTCATAAAGTATCTTCCGCACCAGCTTTCCAGTATCCCTATTTGTCGACAGCCCGGGCCCAATAACAACAGTGTCCACTTTCCTCCTTTCTATGAAATCTAATATTTCACCTATTCCTTTTGAACTCAAACTCTTTTCCTCTGTTTCAGGTAGAGCAAATGTCATGGCTTCAGTAATCTTAACTTCCATAATGGTATTTAGGCTTTCAGGAATTCCTAAGGTTACCAATCCAGCGCCCACCCTCAGTGCCCCCTGGCAAGTCAAAGTTGCCGCTCCTGTCATACCCGGAGAACCAGCCAGAATTAGAACGTGTCCAAAGTCTTTCTTATGGGCATCCTTTCTCCTCTTTGGTAATATCTCCCTGATTTCAGAGGAGGTAAGCATGCTCCATCTGGAAGGTAAATCTTCCTCCTTTATTCCAATATCGACGACCCTGATACTTCCGGTAAACCTGTAACCCGGGTGGAGGAAAAGCCCCCTCTTGGGATAAGCGAAAGTAACGGTCAAATCGGAAGCTACACAGCTACCCCGCACTTCTCCCGTATCACCATTTACTCCTGAAGGTATATCACAGGCAAGTACGAACTTCTTTGAACTATTAATGGCTTCAATTGTATCTTTTGTTATACCTTCTATAACGCCTGAAAACCCCGTGCCAAAAATAGCATCAACTATTATATCGCTCCCGGAAACCTCTTCTCTTATCCTCTCAGTAGAAAGGTCCTTAAGGCCGACGGTATCTATCTCCGCTCTCCTTGCCCGGATTAGATTGGTCTTTGTATCTTCTTTCATTTCCCCCTCTTCGGCAAGAAGAGCCACTCTAACCCGAACCCCCAGCTCCTTCAATTTCCTCGCCACTACCAGCCCATCTCCTCCGTTATTCCCACTTCCCACAAAAACAATAAACTTTTTGTTGGCTATCCCGGGAATTTCTTCCTTGACAACCGAAACCAGACCAGTTCCAGCCCGCTCCATCAATTCGATTCCAGGAGTACCTCTGGAAATCGCCCTCTTATCCATCTCTCTCATCTGTTCACAAGAAACTATCTTCATATCAATGAATGTTCTACCCTAACGCGGGCAAATCTAGTGCAGTGTGCATTTCTTGTAGCCGCAAAGCGTAAGCTTTGCTTTCCTCCAGCAGAACTATCGCTCTGCCGCTACATTATTATCCTAACTCATCGGGAGAGCTCCATTGCCCTCGTCACCTTTTAACCACTATTGCCTGGGCGACTGCATAGTCGCGGGAGTGAGTTAGGCTAACCAGAATTTTAGGAGTGTCCAGCCTCTTACCTTTTAGATAGACCTGCGGCTGACCGTTCGACCTGTTTCTAATCTCTATGTTTCTTAAACCAACACCCCCTTTCCCCAAAGCTTTCCAAACAGCCTCTTTGGCGGCAAAGCGAACTGCATAGTGGTGATACTTTTTCCTCTTCTTCTCACAATACCTGACTTCGTTCTCAGTAAACACTCGATTCTTCAGCCGATTATCTTTTTCCATTAGCTTCCTTATTCTACTAATTTCAACTATGTCTATTCCCGTGCCGGAAACTGGCATTCCTTTTCTCCTCTTTTTAACAACGGTAGTCGCTCCGATTTATCGGAGCGCATATAGACGCAACCTGAAGGTTGCGACTACCGAATTTGATACATCAACATGTAGTTTATGATACAAAATAGTTTCAGGAAAATCAAGGACAATTTTATAAAGGTGGATTCGCTGATTAATAGCCGCAAAGACTACTCCACAGTAACGCTCTTGGCAAGGTTACGAGGCTGGTCCACATCGCAACCCCTGAGGGCAGCAATGTGGTAAGCTAAGAGCTGGAGCGAGACCACATTTACGATAGGAGATAGTATCTCAATCGTTTCGGGCAAATAAAGGACATGGTTGACTTTCTTCTTAATCTCCTTATTGTTTCTGTTAGCCAGGGCAATTATTATCCCGTCACGTGCTTTCACTTCTTCTATATTTGCCAGGACTTTTTCATAGACTTTGCTATTGGTGGCGATAGCTAAAACAGGCATATTCTCATCAATTAGAGCAATCGGACCGTGCTTCATCTCGCCAGCAGGATATCCCTCTGCATGAATATAAGAAATCTCTTTCAATTTCAGTGCACCTTCCAGAGCGATCGGATAGTTTATGTGCCGCCCTAAAAAGAGAAAATGCATCCTTTTGAAATAGGTTTGCGCGCAGGCTACAATCTCCTCTTGATTTTCTAAGACCTCTTCCACCTGGTGAGGAATGTGAAGGAGATGCATCAATATATTCTTCGCTTCTTCCTTCCCCAGAGTTCCCCTCACTCTCCCGAAATAGATTGCCAAGAGGCATAAAGCCGTAAGTTGGGCAGTGAATGCTTTGCTGGAAGCCACACCAATTTCTGGCCCAGCCCTGGTATAGACTACCCCATCTGCTTCTCGAGTGGCTGTAGATCCAAGCACATTGCAGATAGCTAAAGTTTTACCCCCTTTCTCTTTTGCTTCCTTCAATCCCGCCAGCGTGTCGGCAGTTTCTCCTGACTGGGAAATCAAAAGAACAAGAGTCTTACCATTTATTATGGGGTTTCTATAGCGAAATTCGGAACCGATGTCAACCTCACAGGAAAGCTTCGCCAATTCCTCAAAAACGAATTCGCCATATAACCCGGCATGGTATGAGGTGCCACAGGCAACGATATGAACCTTCTCAATATTCCTGATATCTTCCTTCGAGAGTCCCAATTCCTCCCAATAGACCTCGCCCTTATCTGGCGCCATCCTTCCCCGAAATGTGTCCTCGATAGCCCTTGGCTGTTCGTGAATCTCCTTCAGCATAAAATGCTTATAGCCGCCCTTTTCAGCCATAATCGGGTCCCAGCTTATTTGAAATACCCTCTTTTCTATTCTCCTACCGGACTTGTCGTAGACCTCCACTCCGTTGGCAGTCAATTGAGCCGTCTCCCCATCATCAAGATAGATTACCTTCCTCGTATGTGCCAGTATCGCTGGCACATCGGAAGCAATAAAAAATTCCCTCTTCCCCAGTCCAATAACCAGGGGACTATCTTTCCGTGCACAGACAATTCTCTCAGGGTCATCAACAGAGATAACTCCCAAAGCATATGAACCCTCCACTTCCTTGAGAGCCCTCTGGAGCGCGGGAAGAAGATTCTTCTTCCCTCTCGATTTCATAAAATACTTTTCTACAAGATGGGCTAAAACTTCAGTATCCGTTTCAGATTTAAATTTATGCCCCTCCTTTATCAACTTCTTCTTCAATGTGAGATAATTTTCAATAATTCCATTGTGCACTACAACTAATCTGTCTCGGCAATCAGTATGGGGATGAGCATTCTCTTCAGACGGTCTACCATGGGTTGCCCACCTCGTATGCCCCAGGGCTATATTTCCCCTGGTGGGCTTCTCCTTCAACACATTTTCCAGATTGAAAATCTTCCCCACACATCTCCTCAGTTCCAGCCTGCCATCCTCAATTACACCAATCCCTGCTGAGTCATAGCCCCGATATTCTAACCTCTTCAATCCATCAATTAAGATTGGAACAACATCCTTATTCCCAACATAGCCCACAATTCCACACATAAAGCACCTCTGTCACTCTTTCACTTAACTAATCTTTTCATCTCCCTTACAGCCTGAGCGAGACCAACGAATACAGAGCGGCAAATGATAGAATGTCCAATATTCAAATCTTCAACTCCAGAAATTTTTGCCACAGGTCTCACATTCTCGTAATTCAGTCCATGACCAGCATTGAGCCGTAGCCCCAGCTCCACCGCCAGCCCACCAGTCTCTTTCAATTTCTCAAGTTCTTTTAGCCTGCTTTTTTTACTTTTTGCATCCGCGTAAGCCCCTGTATGGAGTTCCACGCAATTCGCACCAACCTCCTTAGCTGCTCTAACCTGTCTGGGCTCAGGGTTAATAAAAAGACTCACCAGAATCCCTCTCTTCCTAAGCCTCTTAACTGCCACCGCCAACCTTCTTCTCTGGCCCCAAACATCCAAGCCCCCCTCTGTCGTTAACTCTCTTCTCTTTTCAGGAACTATACAGACCTCATCTGGAACAGCTCTTAAAGCAAACTCCACCATCTGGCGAGTGGCAGCCATCTCCAGATTCAATTTTGTCTTGACTAATTTCCTCAAAGAATAGACATCTCTATCCTGAATATGCCTCCTGTCTTCTCTTAAGTGGACAGTAATTCCATCCGCTCCTGCCTCCTCACAAATCTTCGCAGCTTGTATAACATCAGGATAAGGAGTGAATCTCGCCTGCCGGAGAGTCGCCACATGGTCAATATTTACTCCCAGATTTGCCATTTGTATCCTCTACAAAATTATTTCCTCCTCTCCCCTTGGGGGAGAGGATAGAGGTGAGGGGTTACCCAGTTCTTTCCTCTCCCCTCGTGGGAGAGGGTTGGGGTGAGGGGGTCATTCCTGTCCTTCCGTTATCTTCTTTACATCTTCTTCACTCAAAATGCCACGCTCTTTTAGAGCAATTATGAATGCATCTACTGCTTCAGCATCAAATTGTGTCCCCTTGCATCTCAACAATTCCTTTGCCGCCTCTAAAGGAGACACTGCTTTCCTATAAGGACGGTCGGAAGTCATAGCATCATAAGCATCAGCTACAGCCATGATTCTTGCCCCGCTAGGAATGTCCTTCCCTTTTAACCCTTCCGGGTAGCCTTTCCCATCCCATCTTTCGTGGTGGTGACGCGCTACCAGAGCATACTCCTTGAACTCCTCGACACCCTCCAGGATATGAGCCCCCTTCTCAGGATGTTCTTTAACCTTCGCCCACTCCTCCTCAGTCAACTTGCCCGGTTTGTTTAAGATACCATCAATAATTCCGATTTTGCCAACATCGTGCAAAAGACCACCGTTTTGGAGAACCTTCAGCCTATTTACCGTATCACCATCCCAGCCCGGCTTTCCTTTCAGTTTCTCTCCTATCCAGGTAGCATATCGGGTAACAGATTCAGAGTGCCCATGAGTATAAGGGTCCCTCGCCTCTAACGCCTTAGCAAGAGCATAGAGGGCTTGCACAGCAGTCTGTGCCAGTTTCGCATATGCTTTCTCGAGTTCATCTGCTTTCTTCTCCAACTCCTTATAAAGAAGTTCCTTCTCTTGCACTTCTTTTCGCAAATCTTCAAACAGTTGTGTATGCACCTTGCCCAATGCCACCTTCTGCATATACTCAAACGAAAAAGGCTTAATCACATAATCACTCGCCCCCAGCCTATTAGCCTCTTCAATTTTCTGCTTATCACGAATGGCAGTAACCATAATCACCTTAATTGTGCTATCGAACTCTTTAATACGAGCCAGAACATCTATGCCAGACATGCCCGGCAACCCTATGTCTAAAAAAACCAGGTGCGGCCTCGAATTCTTTATCAGATTCAAAGCGTCCTCTCCATTGGAAGCAGTATAAACCTCGTAGTTCTGTCTTTCAAAGAAATCCCTCAAAAATTCACGCATATTAGTCTCATCTTCCACTACCAATAATTTTATCAACCCTTCCCCCTTTCTTGTCTCAAATTTCCAGATTTATTTTTGCTCATTGTACCCGCAAAGCCCAAGCCTTGCTCTCCTTTTAGTCCCGATTCATCGGGGCAGTTACATTCCTTCTCTTGTAGCAGCAAAGCGTAAGCTTTGCTTTCTCATTGTAGGCACAAATTTCCCGATTGAAAATTTGGCGTTAAGAAATTCCAAGTAACGAACAGACTATCTTTTGATTTGACCTCCCTCTCTCCACACCGGAAGACGAATACTAAAAGTAGTCCCCTTCCCCACTTCACTCTCTACATTAATATTCCCATTATGCTTCTTAATCATATCATAAACCACAGACAATCCCACACCAGTCCCCTGCAATTTTGTGGTAAAAAGAAAATCGAAAATCTTACTAATATTCTCTCGAGGAATCCCGCACCCTGTATCCGACACTTTTATCTCCACCATTTCAGCATCGTTACCCAGTGTTCTCGCTAAGATACCAATATTTCCTGACGGCTTACCTTCCATTGCTTCTATGGCATTATTGAAAAGATTCAGGAAGACCTCCTGCAGTTCACCAGCAATCCCTCTTATCATCGGTAGGTCCTTAGGAATCTCCTTTACCACATCTATCTGCTTCTGGCGAAGGGGATGCTCCACCAACCCCAGGGTAGCATCAATCAACTCCTCCAATCCCACAGAGGCAAAATCTCCCATTGCCGCTCTCACATACCCCAATATCCTCTCAATGATATGGGCTATCCGAAAAGATTCACCTTTTATCTTTTCCAACTTATCTTCAGCATACTTGATAACCTTCCCCTTCTCCTCTAAAGTTTGAGCCTTAAGGAGGTCTTCTCTCAAAGCTATCAGACTAAGCTCAATACCTGAAATAACTATTGCTACAGGATTATTTATCTCATGAGCAAAGCTTGCTGCCAACTGACCCATTGAGGAAAGTCTATCCGCCTGAGCCACCGAGGCATAAGCCTTCTCCAAGTCCTGGCTAAGCTGGGCACTCCTTATCGCCAAAGCCGCATACCGGGCAAGTCTGAAGAATAGTGCCAGCTCCTGGGCAGTGAATAAACCCTTCTCTTTCTCACCCAGAATCAGAAAACCCAAAAGCCCCTCCTGGTAGAAACTGGGAACGCAAAGGACTGCTTTTAGTTCCACCATCGACTTCTTAAGTTCAATTAGAGTAGGTTTAATGTAATCGCCCAGACGAAGCAGCCTCTCTTCCTTAAGCCAGAAATCAATATCCTCCCTTTGCAAGACATCCAGCTCTCTTCTTTTGACAAACCTTTTTACATTTATGAGCGGAACTATCTTATTAAACCATATATAAAAAGGATTCTCCTTCTCAGGAAGATTCCTTTCCAGAGACATCCTTCTCGCTCCAGATGTTGACTTCAACACATATTCTCCTTTATCTTTATCCAGAAGAAAGATAGTAGCGTGGGTTATAGCGATTTCCAGAGCAGAATGGTAGAACTGAGTAAGATATCTCGGGATTAACTTCACCAATCTCTCCACACTATCTATCTCAATCATCCCCTGCGCAGTCCTCTCCAGATTCTCCTCTGCTTTCAGTTCCTTCTCCCGCTGTTTCGCCTCAATCTTCCTAATGACAAATAGCGCCACAAAAGGACCAACTAGAGCCAGCACTGCAAAAAGCCCCAACGGAGGAACCCACCATTGCCTCCCCATAACCCCAACAAGCCACGGCCTCGCGAGAGAAGCCACCAAAGCCGGAACCCCGATAATAAAAGCATAAGTCCCCACCAGCACCCCACCCCTCGTCACCACCACCGTAATATCCATCAGCCTGTAGGTAATGATAGCGTAAGCAATAATAAGCGCGCAAAAAATAACTGCTATATGGCCAAAAGGATAAACTCTTATTCCATAGTTTGGAAGATAGTCAATCGCTCCCACATAACCAATGAGGAACGCCATAAAGAGATATTTTTTTCGGACGCGTTCGGCCTGTACCCTTTCTCTCTTAAACCCCAAAAACAAATTATATAAACTTACTAACATTAACAATGCAAAAAATAGTAAAAATAAAGGATGCAGAAGCCCAGCCTTGAACCAATAGCCCCAGAAATAGCTAGATACGGTTGGAATGAAATATTTTGTTCTGCTCAGGGGAAGAAAAACAAAGGCACCTAGAATATAACTTAAAAGGACATATTTCCCTTGATTTTTTAACCCTAAGAAGGTCGTCACAAAATGATATGTCGCAACAGGAATAAAAATAGCACCAACGTAAACGAGCCTGCAGTAAAATAGGGCCTGCTTCACTTCAGAAGACAACAACAAGAGAAAGGTTCCAAACTGCCAAATAAAAGCCACTGTCGTCAAGAGAAGAAATGACCCATAAACCTTGGACCTCTTGTCCCTTGTAAAAACAAAAATACCCATACCTATTGAGAAAATCGCAGAAATCAAATTAGGTATCGCGTGTGGATTCATTTGATACATTGAATAGATTTCTCCTCGTCCGCGACCATTCCAAACCCACCTTGCCAAAGATAGAATGGCTTCTAGAAGTTGATACCCACTTTTTCTTGATAAAGTCGATACCGCTTGAATCTGTCTATATCATGATCCGTTATCACTCCACGGGAATTCCGAAATTCTGCCAAAGTTATACCCACATTTTCTGCATCAGCCAAGAGCTCATAGACATCGCTGGGATCCACCTTACCAATAGAGTAATTTCCAATCCAATTTTTCCAACTTAGAATAAGAACTTCCGCAAGACACGCATACACTTCCCCTCTATGAAGACCAAGGTCTAACTTATGACTAACACCAGCGACCTTCGCAATACCGGAATCAACAACTAGAACATCATTCCGCTGCTCCGTTACCTCTTTAGAGACGTTTTTCGGTTGACTGGCATCGATAAGAATAGTTCCTGAACTCAAATGTGAAGGGGTTATTATCGCACCGACCGCACTACTTACTGCAATGACTACGTCGGTCCTTCCAAAAAAATCAACTTCTGAAAAGGACTTCAGATTGCCCTTATTCTTTATTGTTGCGATGAGAGATTCCAAAGATTCTCGATTTATATCTATTAGGATAAGCTCTTTTACCTTCTCGGAAAATATTTTCGTGCACGCAGAACCAACCGAACCTGCCGCTCCTACGATCGCAACCACAGCATCTTTTAACTCGATCCCTATTTTCTCAGCTACCTTAGTAACATTCTGAACCAAAAGAGCAGTTGCGTAAGCGTTTCCTGTGGTCAAACCTACCTTCACTTCGCCAACCAGATCAGCGCCGTCGTGAGTAAGAATAGAAGTAAAACCTCCCAATCCAACAATCTTTGCACCTAATTTTTCCGCTAATTTGACAGATTGTAAAATCTTTCGTCTAGCTAAAGTTTGATTCCTCATCATTTGCTTTGGTGTTAGAGGACAAATAATGATCCATCCTTTTACTTCTTCGTTTCCTTTTGTTTTAAAACCAGTAATTTCTGACCCAACTATAGGCCAATAAAATGTTGCCCAAATATCTATAAGACCTTCAGGTAGTTTCATAGCGAAGGGATATTTCCTAATCGCATCTTCAAAACTTAGTGGATGTACTATAAATGCAAAGTTGCCAGGGGCTATAATTAATTTGACGAGACCTCGTGGTAGGAACCTTATCGCCAAATCTCTAAAGGCAGCGAGAAAAAGCTTGGTTGCGTTCAATATAGCAAATAATATATACATTAACTCAATTAGATATTTATATTTCATCCTAATGTCTATGTAGAAATTCTAGAAATTACATAGTTTATTATGTCATCCACAGTCTTAACATTGGCGAGATCGGTATCTGGAATTTCTATACCAAACTTCTCTTCCAAATCATATATTACTTCTATTGAACTAAAAGAATCCATCCCAAGGTCATCTCCGAGAGAAGCGGTATTCTTAGTCTCATCCATATTTATCTCTAGATGGTCTGCCAAAACCCGTTTAATTTGCATCTCCACTTTATCTCTATCAATATTCGTCATTTTGCTTTTTCACTCTGCCCAAGAGACTATTGTATTTACTAATTAATATGGCTGCATTATTACTGCCGAAGCCGAAAGAATTTGATAAGGCGATGTCTATTTTACTTCTCCGAGCGGTATTCGGGACATAATCAAGGTCACACTCAGGGTCAGGCACCCTATAATTAATCGTTGGAGGAATAATGCTATTATCTATGGCTAAAGCGGAAACGATTAATTCCACTGCCCCGGCGGCTCCTATGAGGTGTCCAATCATTGATTTAATAGAACTTATAGGCACCTTATAGGCATACTCTCCAAAAACTTTCTTGATTGCTTGCGTCTCAGTTCTATCATTTGCTTGAGTAGATGTTCCATGAGCGCTTATATAATCTACCTCGGTTGGACTGATACCTGCTTCTTCCAGAGCTAAACTCATCGCTTTGGCTGCGTCCTTTCCCTCTGGAGCGGGCATGACCATATGGTGAGCACCGCTTGTCATGCCATAACCTATTATTTCTCCATATATGC
>CAZJWT010000029.1:0-11951 GCA_964550005.1 uncultured Clostridia bacterium
TAATGGAGATGGCTGGAATGATTACTTTGAGATTCAATATGCCAATCCTAAAGATGGTAATGTAAGTGGTAAGATTTACAACCTCAGAGGCGCTCTGGTAGCAGGAATGGACAAAGGAGCAAATGAGGAAACTTTAAGATGGGATGGGAAAGATGCGAATGGAAATCCTGTGCCAGGCGGTGTCTATATTTATCAGATTGAAGTGACTGGTCCAGAGAACAAGGTGATTAATGGAACAGTGGTGGTGGCAAGGTAAGAAGGGTGGCACAGACTCCATCCCCCGGGGGAGTCGTCGTAGGGGCGACACTCAGTGGTCGCCCGAGGGACGGCACAGAGTCCGTCCCCTACGAAGAATGTAAAGGCGACATTTAGGGACCCAATAATGCGGGTTCGATGAATCGAACCCCTACAGGAAAGGAGAAAAATGAGAAGAACTAACTATTTAATCAAAGTTATTCTGATCTTGTCTGCTTTCTTCCTCCTGGAATGCACGCAATTAGGAGGCGGAATAGGCGAGTATTCAGATGTAAGCGGGTTAGAATGGAAACGGGTAGAGGAACATTCGATTGAGAGCCCGTTTCACTCTGAATCTTTCCAGATTGTGGGTGTCCGGCCAGACAGAATATTTACTCCCAATGGCGATAGCTGGAACGACTACTTTGAGATTCTATATTACAATCCATACGACGCTTTGGTGAGTGGTAAGATTTATGATATTAAAGGAAGATTGGTAGCCAAAATGGAAAGAGAGGAAAGTAAAGAGAGATTGACCTGGGATGGTAATGACCTTAGCAACAATCCTGTAACAGGTGGTTTATACATTTATCAAGTTGAAGTTTCTGGTCCTGAGAATAAATTAATTAAGGGGATAATAATTTTAGTGAGATAAGGAGGAGCAAGATGAGAAAATCGATATGGAAGGGCATATTAGTACTGTTATTTGCCTTTAGCTGGAATTTGCGTTCAGTATTTGCTCAATTTGAAGATTTGGGAGTAGGGGCGCGGGGAATTGGAATGGGGAATGCCTTTATCGGTTTAGCTGATGATGGTTACTCCATCTACTATAATCCAGCCGGATTAGGAAGAATTGATTGGAAAGAGCTTGTTCTGGATTATGGGAAACTCTATTGGGGGCTCGATGATAACTCCAATTTGGGGCAAAGCTTTGTTGGTTATGCTCAAGCTATCAATCGCCTGGGAACTTTTGGGGTGGGATGGTTAAACTTTGCTCTGACTCGTTATTACCGGGAAGATACTCTTATGTTTGCCTACGGGAAGAGAGTGCTTCATTCTAAGGGGAGTTCGCTTTCGGCAGGATTGAATCTTAAAGGTCTGTACAAGGGTTTCAAAAAGACACTCTATACTGAGAACGCTACCAATCTCGACACGGGCGAACTTAAGGGAGGGAGAGACCCTGTCTTTGAGAACGGCTATTCACGCACAGGGTTCAGTGCCAACCTTGGACTTCTCTATGACTTGGGTAGCCACCATTCCTTTGCCTTAACCTTATATGATGTCAACCAGCCAGATATGGGGTTATCTGCCAAAGATAGAATATCTATAGCAACAAAGTTGGGTTACGCCTACAGAAGTAGCAATTTCAATATGACATCAGACCTCACCTTCAGAAAAAGAGACATTACTATTTCAGCAGGCACTGAGAGGTGGTTTATGGGTAAGACTCTGGCTGTTAGAGGCGGTTTGGGTATCGGTGAGAGAGAATACGCCAGCCTCTCGTTGGGAGCAAGTTATAGATATAGTAGACTCTTTCAATTCGATTATAGCTTTGTCTATCCTTTGGCAGGCGTTTCAAGTTTCTATGGCTCGCACCGGTTCTCACTTACCTTAAGGTTTGGTCTTAAAGCTCCTGAAGAGGAGCTTGAGGAGAAGTTGGAAAGGACCAAATCCGAACTGGAAATGGCTAAGGAAGAAGCACAAAAAGCAAGACTTGCAGTTGAAGAGATAATGAAAGCAAAAGAGATATCGGAGAAAGAAATAAGGGGAGCTCAAGAGAGGCAACGAAAAACCGAAGAGGCACTTCATCGAGTAGAGGAAGAATTGCGTCAAATCAAGGGGAGACTCAGCCGAGAAGAAGAGACTAAGCAAACATTAATGGGAAGGTATTGGGAGAAAGGTTTCAGCTCTTACCAGAAAGGCGATTATGAGAAAGCTATTGCTGAGCTTGGGAAAATTCTGGAATTGGAGCCTGGTCATTTCGAATCGACAAGGCTGATAAAGCAAGCGAGGGAAAAGATTGAGGAAAGAACAAGTAAACAAGAAATTGAGAAGCGTTATACTCGTGGGCTGAAAGCATATTCTGAAGGTCTTTTAGAAGAGGCGGTTAAAGAGTGGAAAGAGGCTTTGAAATTGGACCCTGAGAATGAAAAGATTCGAAAGGCACTGGAGGGAGTTGAAAAGGAACTTCAGTTGAGGGAGGGAACGAAATGAGATTAAAAACCAAATTTTCCTTATTCGCTTCTATTCTTGTGACTATGGTATTGGCGGCTACAGGTCTTCTTTTTCTGACCTTTGAAAAGCAACACCTAATTAAGGAAACTAGAGAAAACCAGATTGCTTTAGTTAAGAGCATGGCAAGTGTCGGGAGGGAAGCTTTGCTCAAGAACTACGATTTATTCCTCATCGATTATATAAAGACAATAAAAGAAGGAAACAAACCAGTAGCCTATGCTCTATTTGTTGATAGTGAAAACAGAATATTGGCTCATTCTAATCCACAAATGCTAAGACAGATTGTAAAGGACGCCATTGGGGCAAAAGCTCAAGAAAGCCAGAGTCTTCTCATTCAGGGATATGAGATGGTTTCCGAAGAGCCTCAGCAGGAAATAATCGATGTTGCCTTGCCGGTCTTTTTAGGTGGGGAGAAGAAAGGAACTGCCCGTATTGGATTTTCCCGAAATGTTCTGGAGGACCTAATCAAAGAGACTCTGGACAAGACAAGGAGGCGTATTCTTGCCGTTGCATTGGCTGTTTTAGTTTTTGGAATTTTAGGTGCTTTTATTCTCGCTTCCACTATGACTCGGCCAATCAAAGTGCTGGTTAAGGGAGTCGACCTTATTGGTCAGGGTAAGTTAGACACTAAAATAAAAGTGGAGCGAAAAGACGAATTGGGCTGGTTAGCTTGTGAGTTTAATGAAATGGCTAAGAAGCTCAAGGAGCTTGACCAGATGAAAAAGGATTTCGTTTCCAGTGTCACGCATGACCTACGTTCTCCTATAGCGGCAATTGAAAGCTATGTTAACGAGATGCTGGAAGGGGGAGTTGAAGAATTCGCAAAGACTGGCATTGAGAACCTGACCACTATAAAGAACAATACTATTCGCCTTTCACATTTCATTAATGACTTGCTTGATATGGCTAAAATAGAAGCGGGGAGAATGGAGATAGATTCTAGTTTGATCGATTTATCTTCTCTGGTCAAGGAAGTGGTCGCTATTTTTATGCCTAAGGCAAAAGAAGAAAAAATTGATCTTAGAATAGAATTGCCCAACGATGTACCCAAGGTGTTTGCTGATGGGGATAGAATAAGACAAGTGTTCACCAATTTGATAAGCAATGGCATTAAATTTACTGCCCCCGGAGGCAGAGTGGTTATTAGTGCTGAAGAGAGGACAGAGAATCCTGAATTTGTTGCGGTTAAGGTCAGTGATACCGGAACGGGGATTCCTCCCGAGGAGCTGGACAGGGTCTTTGATAAATTCCACCAGGTAAGAGATGTTTTTGAGTATATCCACAGAGAAGATCAGCCACCAGAAAACCTGCATAAGGTCCTTGATAAGTTCCACGAGCTAAGAGAGGTTAGGGAAAAAGTGAAAAGAGCGAAAGGGACGGGTTTGGGACTGTTCATAGTCAAAAGTATTGTGGAGTTGCATGGAGGAAAAGTTTGGGCCAAAAGTAGATTGGGTGAGGGAACTACTTTTGTCTTTACTTTGCCAGTTGAAAGTGGTAAAATAAAACAGTAAAAAGGAAAAGGAGTAACAGACTTCAGTCTGCGTCTTAAAAAGGAGAGAAATAATGAAGAAAATTATTGTTGTTGATGATGAAAAGGATGTCCTAGATTTGGTTAGACGCATCTTGCTACGCGGAGGCTTTGAGGTAATCACTGCCTCAGATGGAAAGGAAGGACTGGCTAAGGTCTATAGCGAAGCGCCAGATTTAATGATTCTGGATATTAACATGCCGGAGATGGATGGCTGGGAGGTATGTCGAAAGATAAGAGGAGATCCTCTATATAAGCATCTTCCAATTATCATGCTGACCGTAAGGAGAAGGAAAGAAGACCAGCTTAAAGGACTCGACCTCGGCGGTGACGAATATATCACCAAGCCCTTCTATCCCACTGAGCTCCTCGCTCGAGTTAAAACAGTCCTCGAACGCTCTTCCAGTAGCAGCAAAGCGTAAGAGTCTGTGTCGTAATGGTAGCCGACGGCTTCAGCCGGCGAAAAGATAATAACAGATGATAAAGCTCCGATGAATCGGAGCGACTACCATTTTGATAAAATTGCCAAAATCAGGGTTGCGACACCGCCTCGTAAGCTTTGCCTTTACCTTCTTTCCTCCTTCTGTAGGGGCTCAATTTATTGAGCCCGTTTTTGATAATGCCGAAGGGGGGATTTGAACCCCCAAGGGCTCTCGCCCACACGGCCCTGAACCGTGCGTGTTTGCCAATTTCACCACTTCGGCATAAGTGCGTAATAATTTTAGTTTAACATAGAGGAAAAGTCAAGCCCAAATTCAGTTCATAGTTGATAGTTCATAGTTCGTAGAAAAAGAAATTTTTACAAGCCATCTATGAACTACGAACTAATAACTACGAACTAATTTCGGGGTTTTTTTATTTGCAAAAGCGAATTTATTTTGGTATAATTTTAAAAAATGAAAAAAATCGTAAGTATAAACAGAAAGGCTCTACACGACTACGAGATTTTAGAGACCTTTGAGTCGGGAATTGTCTTGGTTGGTCCGGAAGTGAAGTCTTTACGAGAGGGAAGAGTGGCCTTGCGGGACGGATTCGGCCGCATTGAAGGAGAAGAAGCATTTCTTTACGATGTGCATATAAGTCCTTATGAAAAGTCTTCGACAAAGGATTATAACCCAAAACGAACGAGGAAGTTGCTCCTCCATAAACACGAGATAAAAAGGCTAATGGGCAGGGTTCAACAGAGAGGCTTGACTTTAATTCCCTTGGAGATGTATTTTAAAGAAGGAAATGCTAAAGTTTCCCTTGGCCTTGCCCGGGGGAAAAAGACATACGATAAGAGAGAAGCGTTAAAGAGGCGCGAAGCCGAAAGAGAAGTAAGAAGGTCGATGAAAGATAGATACAAATAAGGAATTATGAATTATGAGTTGTGAATTAAGAAGGGAGGGTTCGTTGTCTATCGGTCTTTTGATTCATAATTCATAAATAATAACTCATAATTGATTGGGGGCGATCTGGTTTCGACAGGGATAAAGAAGGCAGAGGTTGCAGGTCGAGGTTTGTCGAAGGCTCGTTAATCAATCGACAAAATGACAAGTGCTGACGCTGAGTTAGCATTAGCCGCGTAAGCGGAGACCGCTCACCCCGTTTTGCCCATTGGATGGGGATGAGTGTAAGAGAGATGGGATAGTCCTGGCTTTTGCCTTGGGAGTCGGGATGAGATTTAAAGGCTGCTCCGCCTCGAATCCTGTCTTTGGGTAATAAGGTGGAGGAGATTCCAAACAGAGACTAAACCTGTAGATGTCCTGCTGAAATATTCCTGGACGCGGGTTCGATCAAAAGGTCGACTCCCGAAGCAATTCGGGATGCAAAACCTGGCTTACATCAGGGAAGCCCAAATTCCGAGAGCATGGGAATGGGTAACCCTGAGGGGCGAAAGCCCTGCAGAGACTGTAATGATAGGAGGTGATATCGTTGGGTGAAATTGAACCAACGATAAATCTATGCCTCCTATAACACGTCAGGCTCCCTACCCGGGATGAAGAGATAGTCCATACCACTTAGAAATGAGTGGGGTATATGTCCCGCCGCCTCCACCAAGTCTTAGGTAACGATGTGAGCAAGAAATCAAAAATACTTATAGTTGATGATGATCCCATCGCTTTGGAAACAATGGCAGCAATACTGGAAATTCGCGATTATGAGGTATTGATGGCTCTTTCGGGATTGGAGGGCATTAGTAAGGCGCGCAAGGAGAAGCCCGACCTCATTATTATGGATGTAATGATGCCCGGACTTGATGGATTTGCTGCCTGCAAGATGATTAGAGAAAATAAAGAAATTAAAGGTATCTCCGTAATCCTTCTTACCGGTAAAGGAATGGTTGGTGATATGGAAAAGGGCTTTGCAGCCGGGGCTAGCGACTTTATGGTTAAGCCAGTTGATTGGGATATACTTTTCTTAAAGATTAAAAAATTAATCCCATAATAGATCATACAGGTCGTTTGAGAGAAAACACAGAGTCCGTCCCCTACAGGAAGCAAAGCTTGCACTTTGCAGCTACAAAGGAGTGGCCGACCAAATAGATAGTGGGGCTTCCGATAAGATGAACGCTGTCCCTATTTTTAGAAAATTATTTCTATGCTGGTTAATATTGATTTTCTGTTTCTCTCTTGCCTCAGCCCAAAGTCAGCTGGTCAAGATTAAAGTGCTTACTGCTGAGAAGACTTATAGCGATATCGATTTACTTTTGATTAGCGGGATGGGATATCTGAGGATCGATGATGTAGCTGAGATATTTAATGGAAAAGTCGATTTTGACCCAGTTAAGAATAAGGCAAGTCTGGAATTGAGTAGAGGGAAAGTAGAATTTTTTATTGATAGCCGTGAGGTAATTATCGACAATATTAAACGCAAGATGAAAAAGGAAACCAAAATTATTGAAGCAAGAGTATGGATTCCCTTGGAGCTTGTGGTTACTAAAGCATTCGGCGATGTGCTTGGTGGACAGGCGTTCTGGGACTATCCAAGCAAGACGCTATCTACTGTCGAAGAGCTGACCGGCGCTCCCCTAAAAGAGCAAATGAAAGAGGTTCCTGCTCCGGAACCAGAAATAACTGTACCCGTCCCGCCTCTGGGGGAGGCAAAGAAGGCAAGAATTAGAACTATTGTGATTGATCCAGGACATGGTGGCAAAGATCCAGGGGCAATCGGTCCTGAGGGTACCGAGGAGAAGGACTTGGTGTTGAAAATGGCCCATAATTTGGCTAAGGAGTTGCATAAGAATCTAAAGACAAGAGTTATCTTAACCAGGTATCACGATATTTTTCTGCCACTTGCCGAGAGAACCGCCATAGCTAACCGAGAGAAAGCAGACCTCTTTGTCAGCATACACTGCAACGCGTCCCTGAAACCAGGTACCAAGGGTTTTGAGATCTATTTTCTGTCTGACGAGGCATCTGATGAAGAGGCACAAGCAGTAGCCAATATGGAGAACTCAGTAATGGCTCTGGAGGAGAAAAAGGAAAAGGGGAATGAATTATCTTCAATCCTCTGGTCATTAACTATGAATGAATTTATGAATGAGTCATGTGAACTCTGTTCACTTGTTGCTTCCGAAGTCGATAGGGAATTAAAGATTGGGAACAACAGGGGCGTTAAACAGGCCGGTTTCAGAGTTTTGAGAGGAGCTAAGATGCCAGCCATTCTTGTGGAAGCAGGGTTTATTTCAAACCGAGCGGAAGCGCGAAGATTGAGGAGTGGTAAATTTCAGAAGCAATTGGTGGAATCCGTTTGTGCCGGGGTGAAAAAATATAAGGAATGGCTGGAGAAATGGTGAACAGAGGAACTGAAATGGTAGAAAGCCCGATTGGGATATTCGACTCGGGCGTTGGTGGATTGACTGTTGTTAGCGAGTTATTCAGGATTCTTCCCCGAGAAGATATTATATACTTTGGAGATACAGCGCACCTTCCGTATGGTTCCAAGTCTAAAGAGGCAGTTACACGCTTCTCTCTAAATATAGTAAATTTCCTAAAAGCACAGAAAGTAAAAATTATTATAGTAGCCTGTAATACGGCTTCATCCTTTGCCCTTTCTACGTTGAGAGAAAAGATAGACCTTCTAGTCATTGGTGTAATTGAACCTGGCGCTCAAGCTGCAATAGATAGTACCAGAAATTTTAAGATAGGCATTATCGGGACAGAGGGAACAATAAAGAGCAGAGCTTTTGAGGAGGCATTAAAGAAAATAAATAGAAATGTAAAAGTATTCTCTCAAGCTTGCCCGCTATTTGTTCCCCTTGTTGAGGAAGGTTGGCTTGATGAACCTGAGACCTCGCAAATTGCTGAAAAATATTTATCTCCTCTAAAAGATAAGGGTATAGATACTCTCATTTTGGGGTGCACCCATTATCCGCTTTTAAAGGAGCTCCTCTCGAGAATAATGGGGCAAGGAGTTTCTCTTATAGATACTGCCGAAGCTACAGCTAAGGCTGTAAAGAAAAGTCTTGGGGAGAAAAATTTACTGAGGAAGGTGAATCACAAGCCAGTATACAAATTTTTTGTCAGCGATGACCCAGAAAAGTTTCTTCAGCTTGGGATGAGGTTTTTGGGGAAGGGCATAGATAAGGCGGAAAGAATTGACCTGGAAGGGATGGAGTGACGAATGTACGAAGTCATGGTGGAGGGAGATTTTTCAGCAGCCCATAATTTGCGCGGCTACAGGGAAAAATGCGAGAAACTGCATGGTCACAATTGGAAGGTAAGGGTTGCCATTCGGGGTGCACAGTTAGATAGAACCGGGATGCTCGTAGATTTCAGAGAGGTGAAAGATTACTTGGAAAGAACTCTGGAAAAATTGGACCATAAATATCTAAATGAAATTTCGCATTTTAAAACGATTAATCCAACTTCTGAAAACATTGCCAAATTTGTTTACAATGACTTAAAAGCCCGATTGAAAAGTTCTCGCTATGTGGTGAGCCAGGTGACTGTGTGGGAGAGCGACACCACTTCTGCGACCTATTTTCAGGAGAAGAATAATGTTGAATAGATTAACCATTAGAACGCGCTCACAATCGGAATTAATGGATATAACCCCCTTGGTAAGAGATGTAGTGGATAAGAGCGAGATTGAGAATGGGGTCTGCCATGTTTTCGTTCCCCATACTACTGCGGGGATTACCATCAATGAGAATGCAGATCCAAGTGTCAGGCAGGATATTCTGATGGAGCTGGATAAGCTGGTTCCCTGGCAGGGTAATTATACTCACCTGGAAGGGAATGCTGCTGCCCACATCAAAGCAAGTTTGGTAGGCTCCTCCGAGACAATTCCTGTAGAGAACGGAGAGCTCGTCCTGGGCACATGGCAGGGGGTCTTCTTTGCCGAATTTGATGGTCCTAGACGAAGAGAAGTCTGGGTGAAAATCACAAGGTAAAAAGGGGTCAGAGTCATTTTTGTTGTAAAAATGGGTTAGTGCTATTTCTTAAATGATTATGGCAAAAATGACTCTGACCCCTTTTTGTTAGAGGTAGGCACGGTAGTCCATTTCAGGAAAGATGTTGTCTCTATTTTCAAGGTCGCTAAGCGAGTTTTCATCGATTCTGTTATTTTTTATCTCTTCATACAAACTGTTGAAATGGTGAATATGGTTGCGCGTTCTCTTTTCGGCATACTCGACCATTCTGCCCGTGGTCATAATGAATGCCCAATCTGATGCCTGGGCCAGAAGTAGTTCTCTGGCAGCCTGATTTAATGCTCGCCTTTTCAATCCTCTTGCCTCAGGGTTCTGTTCAGCTATTTCTACCATTCTCTCAGCGGCCTTGTGCAGATGTCGGTATATCCAATCATTGTTTCCGTTCAGCCAGACCTCATTATATCCCTTATCTCCCCAACTGGACATAGACGGTCTTATGATTTGATTTTTTGGATTTTCATTTAGATACTCTGAGGGAGTGATTGATCGAAGTGTAGTTTGGTCATAGTAGATTTTTCGGAAAAGGAAATTGAGGAAATCGGGACCTTCGTACCACCAGTGGCCAAAGAGCTCAGCGTCGTAAGGAGCCACGATAATCGGTTTACGGTCCATAAAATCGCATAGATACTCAACCTGCTTCTCTCTATTGAACATAAAGTTTCCAGCATGCTCAGCCACAAGCTCCAGAGCTTCCTGGGGACGGTAGGGTTCCTTCCCACCCAGCCCGACTTTGCCTGTAATTTTATAATACTTGATTCCTACATTTCTCCTTATGCCATCAGAGTGGAGATATGGACGAATGTAGTCGTAATCCAGGTCGTAACCGACATCTCTGTAGAATTCTCTGTAGCGGAAGTCTCCAGGGTAACCGGTTTCGGCACTCCAGACCTGCAGCGAAGACTCGACGTCACGTCCAAATGCTGCCACCCCGGAGGGGCAATAGACGGGAGCAAAAACAGCATAGCGCGGTCGGGGAGTGCCATAGATAATGCCGTGAGTGTCGAGAAAGAAGAATCGCAATTTTTCTTCTTTTAGGATTTCGTCGTCTCCTGGATTGTAGGCGCACTCCGAGAGCCAGATTCCTTTTGGCTGATGACCAAATCTAAATAGATAATCTCGCACTGCTATCCTTACTTGAGCCCTTACGGCACGCTGGTGTATCATAAGAGGGAGAAATCCATGAGTGGCGCAAGAGGTTATGACTTCAATCTTTCCCATGTCCTGAAATTTGCGGAAAGCGTTAAGGAGATTCCCATCGTACTTCTCTTCGAAAATAAAGCGTGCTTCCTTCAATTTCTTCTCGTACATTCTTGCAGCTTCCTGGAACTCGGGCTGTTTTTTCACCCGGAATTGTTCCTTCTCGGTTAGCTCAATCAACCTGGACAAATGGCGCAAATATCGACTTTGTAGTAGAGGGTCTGAAAACATTGCCGCCAGGGTTGGACTAATGGAAATGGTCAATCTGAAATCTACTCCATCATCGATTAATCCATCGAGAACTCTAATTAGAGGTATATATGTTTCAGTTAAAGCTTCGTAGAGCCAATCCTCTTCAAGGAAGTCCTCGTGTTCAGGATGGCGAATAAAAGGAAGATGAGCGTGAAGGACAAGACAAAAGTATCCTTTTTCCATAGACTATTTTTCCTAGGGCATAACGTGAATGCTATTTGGGTTTACGGGAGGTAGGAATAGGAGAGCTTACGCCCATAGGTAAGATTTCTTCCAGACGTCGGGAAAGGATTTTTACTGCCTCCGCAGTACTCAAACCAGACTTATCGAGATGCATCTCTTTTATCAGTTTCTCAAACTCTTCTTTTACAATCATCCATTCCTCATCGCCGATTTCGGATATCTTTCCTTTGGGCAAGGAAACCGTATTGGAACGGGCAAAGGGGATGAATTCACCCTGCTCGGTTAGAAGCCCGATTTCACTTAAGTAAGTACGACCACTTTCTGGTACCTGAAAGTACCAATTACCGATTTCTGAATCTACTTTCACATCAAATTGTCTATGAGCATTTCTGCCATTAAACAGGATATCAGTAACATCATAAAACCTCAAAGCTAAGCTGCTTCTTGAAAATATTTGCTCTCCCCGTTTCCTTTTGACCTCTTCCTTTCCTGCTTTATCAATCTCCCAATAAGCATAAATCCATCTGGGGTCGCGGGGTAAAAGAGCTATTTTGGTCTCTCCGTAACGTTCCTGGAGTGATTGGCCCCGATCAATGAATATACTTACCGTTTCTTCCCTTTCAGATGGACGAGTGGGCGGAAGAGAAGTTTCAGCAGTTTCTCGTTCACTTTCCTTCGTGATAGTAATCTTATCATACCTTTCTTTCGCCCCCTTTACCCCGTACTTACTGACCAGTTTCTGCCAGGGAGTTAATTCTCTATATTTCTTAACCTTTTTTCTCATTTTTATATGTCTCCGTTCTAAATAATTCTTAAGTTATATTTACCAAATCCAAAACCATTTGTCAAGAAAATTCTTGGAAGGCACAGCGAATCGTCTAAGATATTAACTACCTTGTTTAAGAA
>CAZJWT010000030.1:0-11836 GCA_964550005.1 uncultured Clostridia bacterium
ATAGATTCAATAGTAGCCACAAGCTTTTTCACATTAAAAGGTTTATCGACAACAGCATCAACTCCAGCTTCTAAAGCTTCTTTTATGTTCTCCCCTACACTTCCAGCAGTCATCATTATTATAGCGGCTGAGGGATGAAGCCTCTTTACTTCTGTGAAGCTATCCACGCCACTTATCCCCGGCATTTTGAGGTCCATGAGGATGACATCGAAGTATTTCCTTCTTAAAAGTTCGATCGCCTTATTTCCATCTTCCACCATTGTTACATTATAGCCTTTGCTCTCAAAAATATCTCCTAATGTTTCCAGAAGATCGATTTCGTCATCCACAATGAGGATATTTGCCTTCTTCACCCTATTTTCCTCCCCGGAAGTAGGTCTTAGAGAATTAAGCTATTTTTTTTCTTCTTTTTTCTCTTCCTGTCGGTATTCGTCAATTATTCTGAACAGTTTCTTCATATCGAAAGGTTTGTAAAGAAATGCAAGAGCGCCCTCTCTCAATGCCTTTCCCACAAATTCATCCATTGAATACGCACTCATCATTATTACCCCTGTTTCTGGATTCATCTCTTTAATCCATTCGAGGGTCTTAATACCATCCATTCGGGGCATTTTTACATCAAGAAGTATGATATCAAAATTTGCCTTGGGAACCATGCTTAGTGCCTCATACCCATCGCTTGCGGTGACCACCCGATATCCTTTGTCAACCAGAATATCTTTCATGGTTTCCCTGTCTTCCACCAGGTCATCCACAACCATAATTAGAGGTCTTCTCAAGGCGCCCTCAATAGTCTGAAAGAGCTTCCTCACATCAAAAGGCTTGTAAATAACTGCATAAGCTCCTTCCTCAATTGCCTGCCTCAATAATTCCTCTACCGAATGCCCTGTCATCATTATCACTACCGCAGAAGGACAAATATTTTTGATTTCCCTGAATGTTTCTAAGCCGTTTATGCCTGGCATTTTAACATCCATGAGAATAATATCGAAAAACTTCTTCTTTGCAAATTCTATAGCCTTATACCCATCCTCAGCTAGCGTAACAATATAACCTCTATCTTCAAAGATATCATCCAGAGTTCTCAAAGTTTCCACCTCATCATCCACAATTAACAGATTAATCTTCTTATCCATCTTTCTTCCTCCTTATTTATTTTTCGTCACCCTGCCCCGTCCCGAAACCGGAACGGGGTCGGGAAAGGGCGACCCACCCCGATAAGTATCGGGGCACCGTTTACGGTGCCGTTTCATAGTCCCGATTCATCGGGATTGCTACATTCCGTAAATCTCAATTTTATTCCCTCCCTGACTTTTTGCTCTGTACATTGCTTCATCAGCATTTTTTATTACTATATCCAAATCGCTTTTGAGGTCGTATTGAGCAATGCCTATACTCAAGGTCGTCTCATCGAACTTGCATTTCTCAAAAGCCTTTCTAATCCTTTCAGCCACTACCATTGCATTTTCTTTGGATGTTTCCGGCAGAATTACAGTAAATTCATCCCCACCATAGCGAAATCCCCAGTCGACCTCCCTGATTTCCTCTGAAACTATCCTTCCCACTCTTTCGAGAATTCTATTTCCAGCCAGATGACCATGGGTATCATTATACGATTTAAAATGGTCCACATCAAACATCAATAAGGAAAGAGGACGCTTATGACGGCCAGCCCTGGCTATCTCCTGTGAAAGCTTTTCATAGAAATTTCTCCGATTATATATTCCTGTCAAATCATCAGTAATCGAAAGTTCTTCTAACCTCTTGTTTGCTCTTCTCAACTCGCTCTCTGCTTTCATCTTATCCCGGGCGAGTCTCTGCTCCCGCAGGGCGCTCTTTATCGTCCACCTGAGTTGCCTGGGGTCACGTCCTTCACCTTTGAGAACATAACCGTAAATTTCTTCTCTCATTTCAATAGCCTTCAAGGCTGTTTCCAAAGAGGCATGTCCTGTAACCAATATTACATAAGTGTCTTTATCTATTTCCTTGATTCTCTTGGCTAATTCCAAACCAGTGGTATCAGCCAGTTTGAAGTCGGCCAGAACCACATCAAAGAACTTCTTCTTAACCTCCTCAATTGAAGCCATTCCGGTTTCTGCCTTCGTAACCCTGTAACCATCGTCTTCGAGGATGTCAGCGACTGTCTCTCTATAATTTGGATCGTCATCCACTATCAGTACCTCAGCCTGTTCCTCTTTTCTGAATTTTCTACTCAAGTCGCGAACCTTCTGGATAGCGTCTAACATTTTTCCCACATCAATCGGCTTAAACAGGCAGGTATAAGCTCCCTTTCTGAGAGATTCCTCTACGAATTCTTCCATTGAATAGGCAGTCATCATTATTACGCCCGTTTCACGTCTAAGTTCCTTAATCCTTTCCAGGGTTTTAACACCATCCATCCCCGGCATCTTTATATCTAAGAGAATCACATCAAAATTACCTTTTTGTGCAAACCCCACAGCTTCATACCCGTCCTTGGCCAGGACCGTCCTGTATCCTTTCCCGTCCAATATATCCTTTAGGGTTTCCCGATCCTCTATCCGGTCATCTACTATAAGAATTACAGGTTTCTTCACAGCTTCCTCAACAACCTTTATGACTCTCTTAACATTAAATGGCTTATAAATAACGGTATAGGCTCCCTCTTCTATAGCCTTCTTCACCAATTCTTCCTTGCTATCCCCCGTCATCATTATTACTGCAGTAGTAGGGGTAATTTCTTTTATTTTCTTGTAAGTCTCCAAGCCGTTTATGCCTGGCATTCTAAGGTCTATAAGAATAACATCAAAATATCTACTGCTTACTAATCTAATCGCTCTATGTCCGTCTTCAACCATAGCCACATTATATCCCCTGTCTTGAAAGACATCACCTATTGTTTCCAACAAGCTTATGTCATCATCTACAATCAAGAGATTGACATTTTTGGCCATTCCTTTTCCTCCTTCTTCGGTAGTCAGGCACTACCAATGGTGCCAACTAAATTCCTGTCCCGATGAATCGGGGCCTACAAATGTCCCGATTGAAAATCGGGATAGGCACAGATTCAATCTGTGCATAATCAAAAGCATTTTTCATTTAGCTAACGGTAAACTGATAATGAAAGTCGTTCCTTGTCCTACTCGGCTTCTGACTTTGATTTTACCTTTGTGTCTCTCCAGAATTCTGTGGACTGCTGCCAATCCCAATCCCGTACCTTTCGTTTTAGTACTGAAGAATGGAGTGAACAATTTCTTCATATTTTCAGGAGAAATTCCACATCCTGTGTCAGTAATTTCCACCTGAGCCATCTCCTCTTCAATGTAACTTCGGACTTTTAATGTTCCTCCCTCTGGCATGGCCTGCCAGGCGTTGTTGATAAGATTTACGAACACTTGACGAATCTCATCCGGGTTTACAAGGGCAGGAGGAAGGTCCAAAGACAGGTCTATCTCCACCTTCACTGTCTCCGGAATGGACACAACCGATAGGACCTCCTCTATTATTCTATTGAGATCTGAGGGTTGAGCCATCGGCGGCCTAGTGCGAGAGAAGCCCAATAGGTCATTGATAATTTTGTTAGAAGCAGCTATCTCCTTCTCTATAATTCCAATGTGTTTTTGAATCCTGGGGTCCAGTTCTTTTCCGGAAGGCATTTCAAGCTTTGTTTTAATATAGTAGATAGCATTGTTGATTACGCCCAGCGGATTACGAATTTCGTGACCGACTACAGAAGCCATCTGGCCAACCGCAGCCAGCTTTTCGCGAAGAACCAGCTGCTCCTGAAACTCTTTCAATTTCTTAACCATAAAATTAAATGTATTTGCCAGAGTAGAAATTTCGTCGCGTGTCCTAACCTTTACCTCGTAACTGAAATCGCCCTCCCCTAATCTTTCTGCCCCGGCCATTAATTCCAGAATCGGACGGCTCAAGCTTTTTGCCAAATAGAAGGCTATGAACACCGAGCCTGCAATGCTAAGCAGTATCCAGAGGGTTGCGTTCGCTTTCATACGGGCCATAGAGCTGTAAGCTTCTGCCTTACTTTGTTGCATAATCACTCCCCAATGCAAACTTTCCGCCCAAGCATACGCCCCTACCACCCCGGACCCGTTCTCATCACGAAATCCTTCACTTGAGAGGTGTTCAACAACAGGGTTTCCAAATTGAGCTAAAGCTTGCCTGACAATAGGAAGCTTGGTTACTTTCTCAAAATTTTTTGCTCTTTCTAATTCGGGGTGAAAAATCATTCTGCCTTGGCTATCTATAAGAAAAGCAAATCCCGTCTTTCCAATTCTAATCCCACCGATCTTCCGCCAAAGCTCACTTAAAGTCGCTGTAACAAAAACATATTCATAATCGGCCTCAAGGGGATAAACCACATTTATTCGTGCTAAGTTTCCCTCATAATAGATATTTCCCACCTGAGGCACCCCTGTCTTTTTGGCTTCGACAAAAGCTTTGTCCTCTCTTCTATTGATTAGTCTGGAAGACTCCTCTGCGAAACTTGGATTATTCACTTTAATCACTTCATCACCTTTTCCATTAAGCACGGAGATGAGAATGAAATCCTCGTGACGGGAAAGAACGGAAAGCAGAACCTTCATCTTCTCCTGCCAGGACATCTTGGGAAATTTCTCAAAAGCCAGAACAAAAGCCAAATCTAAATTCAGTCCTGATACATACTCATTAATATCTTCTGCTATCGCTTGAGCCAATTTGGTGTGAGTCTCCAGAACCGAGAGCTCAAGTGCTTCACGGTTAATATTGATCATCTTAATTCCCTGAATGAGTAGAGGCACAACTGCTAAGAGAACCATAATTAAGGCGAACTTGTGAAATAATTTGATCTGTTTTGGCATCTAAGTCCTCCACTACACAATTTGAAATCTTGTCTACAAAATTCCAACAAATGTCATTGCGAGTCCCGATTGAAAATCGGGAAAAGGAGCGTGGCAATCTCCTCCCCAGTGACGAGATTGCTTCAGGACTTCGTCCTTCGCAATGACACTGCGTGTCAGATTCCTTCGCTACGCTCAGAATGACACTTTGTGTCATTTTAGAGAAACTATGTCAATTTCTATTCTTCGGTTAAACGCACGATGCTCCTCTGTATCGTTGGGATAAAGTGGCATATACTCTCCATAACCTATTGCTGAAAGCCTTCTGGGGTCTATTCCCTGCTCAATAAAATACCTGAGTACATTGAAAGCTCGAGCAGCTGAAAGTTCCCAGTTAGAACGGAATTCACCGCCTACGATAGGCCTATCGTCTGTATGACCTTCAACCACTACTTCATTCGGCATATCTTTAATTACTTTGGCCACCTCGCTCAAAACAGAAATAGTTTCCGTCCTCATCTCAGCCTTCCCCAAATCGAAAATTACAGGACTTCGAAATACTACTTTTATTCCTTCCTTGTCTATTTGCACATTGGCAAACTTCTTTAGACCTTTCTCATCAATAAGTCCATCCATCTCCTTTGCCGCTTCCCTCTCTCTAGCCCTACTAATTACTCTCTCCATATACTCCTTATTCACCTCACCGCCCACATCTTTCTGAAGTGACTGGATTATTGTTTCAAACCTCACTCCACTTACCACAAACGAGAAACCATATAGAACGAGGAAGAAAATCATCAAAATGGTCATCAGATTACCGTAAGGGACAACCCACAGGGTTACCTCTGGCATAGCTTCTTCTTCTCCAGTTTCTAGGAAATGTCTATCTTTATCTTGCATAGTTCTTCTCCATTCCATCACCCTGCCCCGTCCCGAGACCGGGACGGGATCGGGAAAGGCCGACCCACCAAAACCGGTCGGGCACTATTTATAGTGCCGTTTTCGTTATGGAATACGGACAATGTTAATTTCTATCCTACGGTTCTTGGCCCGATTTTCCTCAGTATCATTGGGATAAAGTGGCCTGTGCTCACCATAGCCCAATGCAGACAGCCTCTCGGGTTTTATATTCTCTTCTTCGATAAAGTATCTTATCACGCTGAAGGCACGAGCAGCTGAAAGCTCCCAGTTAGAGCGGAACTTTGCGCCAATTATCGGCCTATCATCAGTGTGCCCCTCTACCAGAACAGCATTGGGTATATCTTTAAGAAGCCCTGCTACCTGATGAAGAACCGGGATAGCAGAAGACTTCAATTCACTTTCGCCCAAATCGAAGAGAACCGGATCAGCCAACATTATTCTCACCCTCTGCTCGCTCACCCTTACAGTGGCAAAACTGCTAAGCCTCCTCTCCTCCACATAATCTACCATCTTTTTGATAGCTTCTTCTTCCTTCTTTACAGATATCTCTTCCTTCTTGCTAAATTCCATGCGCACGGCCTTAAAGACTGTCTTTTGAACATCTCCAGCCATCCTGCTGGTTCCAAATAACATCAGAAAGAAGAGCATCAGATTGGTCATCAAATCCGAATATATAGTTAGCCAAATAGGGCTTCTTCCCCTCTTCATCATTTCTCCGCCCTTTACTCTTGGAAGCATCCTAGCACCTCTTGAGTTGCGGGTTCGATGAATCGAACCCCTACAGGAAAATGTACATCTTACAACAGCAGAATGAAGGGGCTCAATTTATTGAGCCCGCCTCTCTTAAGCCCTCCTGCGAAACTTATACGCAAGAAACGCCTGTAATTTTCTCTCCACAATAAGAGGAATCTCGCCCTTTTGAATGGATAGAATCCCCTCAATCATCACTTCTTTAAGCAAGAGTTCCTCTTCGCTGTGGGCATTCAATTTCCCGGCTATGGGGAGGAAAATAAAGTTCGTTCCGAAAATACCGTAGAAAGTCGTTGTGACAGCAATCGCCATAGAAGCGCCCATAGTGGTAGGGTCAGCTAAATTCCTCAGTACCTGAACAACCCCAATGAGTGTTCCCAGGAGTCCAAATATCGGAGCGTAAGTTCCCATTGTCCGGAAAATGCCACTAATTTGCTGATGCCTCCTCCTGGTAAATACTATCTCCTTCTCCAGGTTCTCACGAATCATTTCAGGGTCAAGATTATCGATTACCATCTGGATCCCATCGATGAGAAAGTCATCCCTCAGATTATAAATCTCGTTTACCAAAACCGCAATACCTCCCATTCTAGCCACTGTCGCCAATCTAACCAAAGTATCAATTGCCTCAGACGCAGTATATCTCTTAGAAGGAAACATTACCAACTTCAACGCCTTAGGTGCCTGCTTAATGATTCTAAACGGATAGGTAATCAAAGTGGAAGCAAACGTGCCTCCGAAAACCAGAATGGCCGCACTCAAATTGAAGAGAAGAGATGTAATCTGGCCTTGCGCCATAACATAATAAACGGCTCCACAGCCTATAAGAAGTCCGAGAATAGTCATTAAATCCATAGTTACACCTCCAATAAAAATAATTATGAATTATGAATTATAAATTATGAATTATAAATTATGAATTATAAACTATAAACTACGAACTATCTACCTTTCACTCCCTCTACTGGCGGTCGTCCCGAAGGAATTCCAGCCATTCTCTTTTTCGCTATCGAGTGCTGGTACCACCAGAAGCCAGCTATTAACGTTGCTATAATCACTGGTATTATTATCCGGATAGCCTTTGTTTTAACCTTTTCAACTAGTCTGGGACTGGCAGAAGAAGCCGTGGCAGCTCGTGAGCGTTTTTCTTCAGGAGCACGGAAGGTCCGCACAGCAACCCCCTCCCTCTCTTCCTCCACTACAACCGACTCACCACTCTCTCGCTCTTCGCCTGCAAGTTCAACTGGAATCTTCCCCTCTTTCTTCAAGTCACGTACTACTCTAACGATTCTCCGCTGGGCCTCTTCTATCTTCTCTTTTCCCATGGGTTTACCCAGCTCCATTTCCTGCCTGAGCATCGCTTGAGCACCTTCAGAAAATTTACCCATAACCTTATCTTTGAACTCTTCAGGACTTCCTTTCAAGGCTAACGAAACTGTCCCTAAGTCCACCTGCCTTAGAACCGTCTGAAAACTTATGTTGTCAAGGTGGGCAATGTCTTCGAATATGAATATCTGTTTCCTGACCTTTTCTGCCAATTCTGGTTCCTTCTCCCTTAAGGATTGTAGCATTTCTTCTCTAGTAGTTTTGTCTGCTTCATTGATTATTTGCACTAACTGCTCCGTTCCACCAACGATGTAATCAATCCTTCCTTTGATATCCGCTTCCATTGCATCTACTACTTCGGGAGGCAATCCTCTTACCCTGGAAAGCTTCTCAGTAACTGCGGCTTTAAGGTCTCGAGGAAGAGAAGCCATTACCTGAGTAGCTTCCCTTGGACTCAAATAGGAGATAATCACAGAAATTGTCTCCGCTGACTCATCCTTTAATAAGTAAAGGAGATGTTTTATGTTGTTCTGATTAATAAAGTTGAAAGGGCGAGAAGGTTTTTCTTCCATTTTCTCGCCAAGTTTTTCTTCGACTCTATCAGGAGCACCAAGTTCAATGGTAGCACCTGGACCAAAAACCTGACCTGGACCAAGAACTTGAGCGGGTGGAGCAACGAGGGTCTCCCTTTGCCTAACTGTTTGGAAGATTCTGGCAAGTCCTCTGAGGAGAATTCTAATGGGAAAGAGAAGAAAAAGAAGAAAAACAATGCCGAATACTGGCCAATAAATTGGACTACTCTTTATAGTGGACCAGACAGTTTGCGATGGTTCACTGAAACGCTGCTTCTTTATTACCAGTTGGTCCCCCCTAGCTGCATCTAAACCTATTATCTCGGTAACCACGGCCCTCACTGTTTCAATCAATGCATCCTCTATCTTCTCATCCATAATAATGGTAACTACCACTCTCCTCACAAAAGATTTCGGAAGCACTACTACCTTCTCATATTCTCTCTTCACTTCTCCGCCAGGGACCAGTGTCTCCGGAACCCTCTCTTCCCCTAACTTCTCTCTCATAGGAACTCCTGGAAGAGCAAATTTCTTCTCTTTCCGGACTACCTCACCTGTCCCTTTCTCTTGAACCCAGGTTTCTCTCGCCACTTCCGTAGATTCGGTTTCCGGTTCCACATTAACGATTACTATGAACCTATCTGTTCCCAGTATCTTTCCTAATAATCCTCTTAGCCTGTCTTCAAAACTTCTCTCCAAAGCTATTTTCTGTTCAATGACAGAAGCGAAGTCAACTGCAAATGAAAAAGCGGTAGTCAAAATCACAAGAACTATCGGCATCCAGAGCCATTTTTTTAGACTGAATTTTATCATTTTTTTTACCCCCTTGACTGCGTCTTAGGAGTAGCAGACTTCAGTCTGCGGCTTAAGACGCTCCGATGAATCGGAGCTACTCCCAATAAACAGTTTACTTCCTATTTCATTATAGTATAATTTATCAAATTTGTCATTGGCAAATTTGCCACATCTATCATTTCTTCGCTTTTTCCCTCGCCTCGTTAATCAATCGCTGCGCCTGCAAATTGATTGGCTCCAGCTCCAAGACTTTCTCAAACTCAGCTATAGCTTTTTCATACTCACCGCTTCCGAAGTATTTAAGTCCAGCATTATAGTAGTCGTCCATCTTCTTCTTTCTCTCTTCTTGAGCAGCCAGCCATATTTTCTCCTCTATCCTCTTCATTAAGGTTTTCGACTGTTCGTGTGTTGGGTCAAGCTTCAATACCTCTTCTAGCTCAGCCATCGCATCTTTCCATTCACGTTTCTTATAATATCCCACTGCCTTGGTGTAATGCTTTTTCATGCTTTTTATCTTTGCTTCTTTGGCATTAGCAATTCTTGCAGCCGCCTTTTCCTTAAGTTTCATCAATTTCAGGTCATCAGTGCGCACCTTAACCACTTCTTCCCATTTAGCGATGGCTCCATCATAATCACCCTTCTTGTACTGGCTGAGCCCTTCTGAAAACTTCTGTGCTATGGTCTCCTCTGTTGATATTGGCTTTTCCTCAGAGGGGGCTTTTACTTCCGGGGAAAGGGCAGGTTTTGGGACTTTCGTTTCCGTCGTCTCCTTCTTGGTCTCTACTTTCTTTTTCTCTTTTTCCTTTTTAAGTCGTTGAAGGTCCCTTTCCAGACTGGAAACGTTCCTTCCCAAAGGCTTGAATCTGTCTATAATCGACTGGATGATTCCAATCTTGCCGTCGGTATCGAGGCTATTTTCCACTTTTCGATAATACTCCAGCGATTTCTCGAATTCCTTTTTCATCTCTTCTTCGTCAGAAAGAGCCTTCGCCTTCTTCGTTGGCGGTACCACTCCTTCCTTTCTCAAAAACTCCAGCACTTCCTTATTTTCAGGGTCCATCTCGAGAACTTTCAGCCAGAGTTCCTTAGCCTTCTCTTTCTGCCCGATAACATAGTAGGCTGAGCCCAACCTCGAAAGAGCCAGTACATTATTTGGTTCAAGCTCAAGGACTTCCTGGCATTCCACAATTGCCAGATCGCTTCTATCTTCATAGAGATAGTTGAGTGCCCGATACAATTTCTGCTCCACAAGCGTCATTCCTTCACTTATCTTCTCCTGTTCCGCTATGGCTGGATACTCTCTCTTTAGTATATTTAACAATCTCGGTATCTCCTTATTCTGAGGAGAGAGCTCGAAAGCGTACTGCAGGATATTTATTGCCTTCTTGGGCTTGTCCTCAATATAGTAACTCACACCAGTTCTAATAAGTTCGGCTTCTCTTTCCACACGGGTCTCTTGAGGAATTACCTCTACAATTGAAGAGAGCTTCTTAAACAGAACCTGTACCTCGGGCCTTTCAGGACCCAGTTCCACTACGAATCTCAATTTCCCGATCGCACCACTGTACAATCCAGTCCTGTAGGCTTCTATTGCCTCTTTATAGTAATTTCTGGCAAGCTCTGTTTTTCTTCTCTCTTCAATCATCTTAGCTTCCCCTTCTTTAATTTTCTCCAGTTCCTTTTGGGCTGCCCTTTCCGCGGCAATCTCCGCCAATCTTACCTCTCTTGTTCTCTTCTTTTCTTCCTTTTCAGGTGCAAAACGGAGAGTTAAAGATATACGGTGGGAACCATAGGTATCTCTTATTCCAGAGAGTGGATAAATGAAGGCATAATCTAACTGAAAGAGATATTTAGTGTAGCTTGCACCCAAGGCGAGATTACTGAAACTTCTACTTCCTACACCAAGACCAGCTCTTGCTCCAAAAGTTCGTTTTAGGAACCACTTCTCCACACCACTATAAACGTTAACGTCCCCGTTTCTGAATGTTGTGTCGAAAGCAAAGGTAAGAAAGTCACTATTGTATAGAAAGCCAGACCTCACTCCTATAGGTACTCTGCTCTTATTGTCTTTTAAGTCCATATGTGGCTGATTAATATCTGTAAGAGCAAGACCCAGAGAGTACTCCCTGTTAAATCTATACAATAATCCCAGGTCACTACTGAATCCTGTCTTGGAATATCCCTCGCTGAACACCGGGTCGCGCTCACCACTGACACCAGGACCACCATCAATAAGAGCATTTTCAGTGTAGGGGTTCTTCCCATATTTCTTATAGAGCAGCTTCAAATTAAAGCCCGCAAGAAGCCTCTTCTTCAAACTGTTTCCATAAGAGAAGATGAAGCTATTCTCTTGATATAGACCCTGCAGACCAAGATTTAGCCACCCTGCACCCAAAGTTCCCCAATGGTATAGCGGATGAGCATAGCCAACGAATCCACTGCCCAGATTACTACCGTCATCTAAACCCCAGTAGAGCTTCCCATAGCCGCTAGTAAACTGGCATTCATCCACTTGAGCCAGACCCGCTGGATTATAGTAGATGGCATTGACATCATCAGCCAATGCAGTATAGGCATTTCCCATCCCCATCGGGCGAGCTCCCACACCTAAATCCTCATAGTCAGCCCAACAAGAAATCACCGCCAATACCAGAA
>CAZJWT010000031.1:0-11749 GCA_964550005.1 uncultured Clostridia bacterium
ACGAAGCAATCTCGAGATTGCCACGCTCCTTTTCAGTCGCTCGCAATGACATCTGCAAATATCCCTTCATCCCTGGGGAAATAGAGGTGGGGATAGTTTTCGGAGTCGCTCGGTAGTGTAGGGCTTTATGCCCGTAATTTGGAATTTGTAATTTGTAATTTGAAAAATGGTCGCTGTCCCTATTTTTGTAAAAATTTCGAATGCTCCTCATAAATTGACTTTTTCAGAGGATGGATAAATGGAAAATAGAATCTTAATGAAGGGCAATGAGGCTGTGGGTGAGGGAGCAATACAGGCAGGCTGCCAGGCCTATTTTGGCTATCCTATTACTCCCCAAAACGAGATAACTGCATATATGGCTAAGAGAATGTTGGAAGAAGGAAGAGTGTTTATCCAGGCGGAAAGCGAGATAGCTGCAATTAATATGGTCTTTGGCGCTTCTCTGACAGGTGCGCGGGCAATGACTTCCTCTTCCTCTCCTGGAATAAGCTTAAAACAGGAAGGCATCTCCTACATGGTAGGCTGTGAACTCCCGGGCGTGGTTGTAAATATTCAGAGGGGAGGGCCTGGTTTGGGGAATATTTCCGGCGCTCAGGGAGACTACTTTCAGGCGACAAGAGGAGGTGGACACGGAGATTACTACTTAATTGTGCTTGCTCCTGCCTCGGTTCAGGAAATGTACGATTTGACTCGGGAAGCTTTCGATTTGGCTGATAAATACAGGAATCCTGTAATTATCCTTGCCGATGGTATTTTGGGCCAGATGCTGGAACCGGTAAGGATTGAGAAAGAGAATCCGATGTCAAATTTCGATGCCAAAAAAGATTGGATTTTAAACGGCTGTAAAAGTAGAGAACCTCGAATGGTCTGTTCACTACTGATGGACGAAGGAGCCTTGGAAGAGCACAATTGGAAACTGAACAATAAATATGAAAATATGAAGAGATCAGAGGTAAAAGTGGATACAGATAATCTCGAAGATGCTGAAGTGGCACTTGTCGGTTATGGAACCTCTGCCCGGATATGTAGGGAGGCAATGGAGACTGCCAGGAAGAAAGGGATGAGGGTGGGACTGATTAGACCAATTACACTCTGGCCTTTCCCAGAGAAAGTTATAGCTGAAAACGTAGAGAAATTAAAAGCATTTCTGGTTTTAGAAATGAGTCTTGGACAGATGGTTGAGGATGTGCGGTTGGCGGCTGATGGGAAATGCCCTGTATATTTTTATGGAAGGCCTGGGGGAGGCATTCCAGAAGTTGATGTAGTTGTGGATAGGATTGAGAGAATATTAAGGTGAAGAAACTATTTTCACGACCAGAAAGTTTGAGAGCAAAAAGAAATCTCTATTGCCCGGGTTGTGGGCATGGGATTGTGCATCGGCTAATTGCTGAAGTTATCGATGAGTTAGGTGTAAGAGAGAGGACAATTGGCATTGCGCCAGTCGGATGTGCTGTTTTTGCTTACGATTATTGGAATTTCGATGTTACAGAGGCAGCGCATGGAAGACCTCCTGCCGTGGCTACTGGAATCAAGAGAATCCTTCCGGATAGAATTATTTTTACCTATCAGGGTGATGGTGATCTGGCTGCGATTGGCACGGCGGAAACAGTCCATGCTGCAAATCGGGGAGAAAATATTACGGTCATATTCATCAATAACGGTGTCTATGGTATGACCGGTGGTCAAATGGCTCCTACAACACTTATCGCTCAGAAGACTACCACCACCCCTCTGGGGAGAGACCCTAAAATTGCCGGCTATCCTATCAAGATTTCCGAAGCTCTGGGACAACTGGAAGGCTCTGTTTATATTGAAAGGGTAGCAGTGAATAGTGCCAAGAATACCATTAAGGCAAAGAGAGCAATTAAGAAAGCATTTCAGACTCAGATACAGAATAAAGGGTTCTCATTGGTGGAGGTACTATCTATGTGTCCCACCGGATGGGACGTTAGTCCTGTTGAAGCACTTAAGTGGATCGAAGAGAAGATGGTACCTACTTTTCCCTTGGGAGTGATAAAAGATAAAACCTATCTGTAGGGGACGGACGCAGTTTATGCCGATTTTTCGGCACGCCGTCCCTTATTTGGGCGACCACCCCGATACATCGGGGTAAACTGCGTGTCGCCCCTACATTGCTTCTGTAGATATAAGGAGGCACATTTATGAGGGAAGAGATAATTATGGCTGGCTCTGGTGGACAGGGAATAATGTTTGCCGGGACTTTGCTCGCCCAAGCGGCAATGGACGAAGGACTCAATGTAACTTACTTTCCTTCTTATGGAGCGCAAATGCGTGGAGGGACCGCTAATTGCACGGTCATTATTTCTGATGAGAACATAGGTTCGCCTGTGGTCACTAATCCCTTTATTCTTCTGGCAATGAATGAGGACTCTTTAGAAAGGTTTGTCTCAAAACTTAAAAAAAATGGACTGATAATAGTAAATTCATCTTTGTTGAAGAAAAAAATAAGAATTGATGACATTGAAATCATAGAGATTCCAGCCACAGAGTTGGCAGAGGAGTTAGGAGACAGTAGAGTGGCGAACATGGTGATTTTGGGAGCGTACATAAAGAGAAGAAAGGTGGTCTCCCTGGAGCGAGCCATGGGATCCTTAAGAAAAGTGTTGGGCGAGGAGAGAGAAGACCTGCTTAAACTGAATAGAGAAGCGCTCAGGAAAGGAGAAGAATATAGATGATTCGAAAAGCTAAAATTTCCGACATCAAAGAGCTACATAAGTTGATAAATTTTTATGCTGAGAGAGGAGAAATGTTACCGAGGTCATTAAATGAACTCTATGAAAACATAAGGGATTTCTTAGTTTTTGAGGAAAAAGGAGAAGTTTTAGGTTGTTGTGCTCTGCATGTCTCCTGGGAAGACCTCGGTGAAATCAAATCTCTGGCAGTTAAGCTCGCACACACTGGAAAGGGAATTGGCAGAAAGCTCATTGAGGAATGCTTAGAAGAAACAAATGAACTGGGAATAAAGAAAGTTTTTGCTCTGACTTTTAGGCCAGAATATTTTGAGAAGAGAGGTTTTAGGAAAATAGAAAAGGACGAGTTACCCCACAAGATATGGAGCGAGTGTATTAATTGCGCAAAATTTCCTAATTGTGAAGAGGTAGCTATGTTAAAAGAGATGGGATAAGAAAAGGGGACAGGCTACTTTTTTTCTCGCCTTGCCGGAAGGGAGAAAATCAGAACAAGGCAGAGAGAATTTGAAGTCGAGTTCCGGGAGAAGACTTTGAGAATGAAATATTTTTCTATTTTACTTTTTTTGGCGGTTGTTTACTCAATATCTTCACCAGTTCTTGCTAAAAGCCATCTGGAGTTAGCAAACGAGTACGCCGAGCAAAGTGAGCATTTTTTTCAGGAAGCCGTGAACGAGTACAATTTAGCATTAAAAGACCCCAAATCTAACGCTAGTGAGGTGCGGTTTCTACTCGGTAAACTTTATTACCAACATGGAAAATATCGAGAAGCGATTAAAGAGTTATCCCAGGTTTACGAAAGGGAGAAAGATAATTTTGCTGTTGCAAAACTCCTTGCCCTCTCACATTTTATGCAGGGAGACTATACTGAGGCTCTGGCTATTTTCGATAAATATGAAGAATCTAAAGACGACGAATTTCTATATTTTTATGGACGGACTTGTGAAAAGCAGAATCTCTTTGATCAAGCAATTAAGGTTTATACAAAGATTACTGGAAAAGACTACAAACTTCTTGCTTCTGAGCGTATGACAGCAATTAATGCTCAGATTGGGGTGGCTACAGTAGATGAAATAGAAAACGAGTTCATACGGAGCTTAATTAGGAATGCTCCCGGGGAGGAAGAATATCCAAATGCAGGAGCAGTAATACTTTTAGAGGATGAAAAATTTGAGATTTTACCTGACTATACTGCTACGGATGAGACTCACTTCATAGTGAAGATATTGAATGACCGTGGTAAGCACTATGGAGAAGTGGAGTTAGATTACGATTCGACATACGAGAAGGTGGAGCTCGAATATGCCCGGACGATAAGGCCCGACAAGACAGTTGTCCCGGTTGGTGATAAACATGTTCGCGATGTTTCTCGATATCTAAATTATCCTCTCTATAGTAATGCTCGAGTTAAAATTATCTCAATGCCCGAAGTTACTGAAGGCTCGATTATTGAATACAAGGCAAAATGGCACATCAGTAAATTAATTAATAAAAGAGATTTTTCTCACCACTATGGCATTCAGAGTTACGAACCCTACCTTAATCAGAAACTCACGGTAGTAGTTCCAACAGATTACAAATTTAATTTTAAATCTTATAATCCTGATTATACAAATTACAAGGTAGATTTCTCTCCAGAAATTAAGGAGGTGGACACTAAGAGAGTTTACACCTGGGAATTTAAAAATGCGCCGGAAATTATTGTGGAACCATCAATGCCGTCCTGGCAAGAAATTGTGCCCAGCCTTTCTCTCTCTTCATTTAACAGGTGGGAGGAAATCTACGACTGGTGGTGGAATCTAACAAAGGATAAAGTGAATGTCGATGAGGAAATAGAAAAAAAAGTGAAAGAACTGACTAAGGGCAAGAAAACCGAAAAAGAGAAAGCCAAGGCAATCTATCACTGGGTAGCCTCCAAGGTCAGGTATGTGGCTGTAGAGTACGGTCAGGCAGGATTCGAGCCCCATTCTGCTATTGAAATTTTCAAAAACAAATATGGTGACTGCAAAGATCAGGCTATGCTTCTAATTGCAATGTTAAGATGTTCAGGAATTTCAGCCCATCCCGTGCTAATTGGTACCAGGGGGTGCTGGGTTTTGGATGAAGAATTCCCGGTATTGACTTTTAACCATGCCATAGTAGAAGCGGAAGTCGATGGAAAGACGGTCTTTCTTGATCCCACAGCGGAAACAGCCTCATTTGGAGATCTTCCTACCTCTGACCAGGATAGAAAGGTCTTGGTTTTTTATGAAAGGAGTGGAAGGATTGAGAAGATTCCCCTTTTCCCTTCAGAGCATAATAAAATCTCCAAGAGAATGGAAATTAGAATTGATAAAGACGAAACCATCTCCGCGACTCGAGAAGTTAAGACTTTCGGTATGTACGACCAGAGTCAAAGAGCCTGGCTTAAGTATACTAAGCCTGTTCTGGTTCAGGAAGAGCTTAAGGAGAAGATAAACACAATTACACCTGGAGGAGAACTGCTCAATTATAGAATAAGCAATGTGGAGGACCTCAACCAGCCAGTCGAGATCAGGATGGAGTTTAAAGGACCCAAATTTCTAACCAGAGCAGGAAAGAATAGACTCCTTCCGAAATTTGGAAGCCTCTCAGCATCTCTGGTATCTAAAGAGAGACGGAATTTTCCATTAGATTTTCAGGCACTCTATGTAGATGAGACAAGGATTAGAGTGGAAATCCCGAGCCACCTAACTGTGAAGTTTCTGCCCCCGCCTATTGTTAAGGATACTCCGTGGTTTACCTATATCTATGAGCATACCTTTTCTAAAGGGTTAATCAGTTTTGAGGAAAGATTGATAGATAAAAAGAGTTCAGTTTCTGTAGAAGAGTATCCAGAATTCAAGGAAGTTTGCGAAGAACTCGCCAGGCAAACTGATAAACAGGTCATCTTGGAAGAACTTTCCCCATAGGTCCGTCCCATAGGCCGTCTAATTTCTCTCAAACTTGGCCAACCTCGTATAAATTTTCTTGACACTAGATAGACAATTTTGTATGCTTTTGGCGAGAAAACAGAATATTCCGAAAGGGCAATCTATTCCGAGAGGGTAGAGCGCAAAGCTCGGGGACCAATGTTTTAGTGGCGGTTCTCGTTGAGTCTGCCGAGTTGCCGATAACGAAAAAAGGTAGCTCGGCTTTTTTATTTTGTAGCCGCAAGCTTCAGTGAAGTATAGAATCTCGGCGGCGCAACTATTACTTTAAATCCCTTTTTCTGAGGGGACTGAAATTCTCTAACACGGAGGTTAAAGGTGAAAAAGACTTTAAACAATAAGGATGAATTTCTGACAGCAAAAGAAGCAGCGAAGCTCCTCAAAGTTACCGTGGGAACAATTAAGAATTACATTTACAGGGGGAAGTTGAGGTCTTTCAAAACCCCTGGAGGCCAGCATCGAATTGCAAAATCGGATCTGTTTGAGGCAATGGGTCGTAGAATAAAAGGAATTGAAAGAGAACCGCACTTGAAGGAAACCCTCAAATTTTCTGATGAGTTTCGCAAGGATTATGTTATGGTCATAAGAACTCTACTTGAGGCTATAGAAGTCATAGATACTTATACCCAGGGCCATTCAGGGAGAGTTGCTAAATACTCCTTGTCCATTGCTGAAAAGCTCGGTCTTTCGCCCAAAGAAGTGAGAAATATAGAATTATCTGCTCTCCTTCACGACATTGGTAAGATTTGCGTGGGAAGTGCCATTTTGGGAAAACCGGGGAGGTTAAGTGAGAAGGAGTCCTTCATAGTAAGAAAGCATGCAGTCGTTGGAGGAGGAATTGTTCAGCAGATAGAATTTCTACAGGCAACCAGTCCTCTAATTCGGCACCACCATGAGAGATACGATGGTGGGGGATATCCTGACGGTTTATCGGGGAAAGAGATTCCTTTGGGAGCGCGGATAATTTCGTTAGCCGAAGCATACGATTCGATTACATCCGGTTGTCCTTACCGTCAAGCTTTGCCTTCAAAGGAAGCGATAAAAGAGTTACAAGGGGGTGCTGGTAACCAATTCGACCCTTTAATCGTAGAGACCTTCATTAAAGTTTTAGGTGCTTGATTTTCCCACTCAGTTAGCTCGTAGAGGAATCAGGTTATGGTCTAAAGTTCTCCTTTAGCGGGAGCAAAGTTCCCCGAAGTTCTTGGCACCAATTTGGTAAGAAGGGATTTCTGAAAAAGTCCAAAATTCTTCATTTTATGTAGGGGCTCAATTTATTGAGCCCGACGATAACGGGTTCCGATGAATCGGAACCCCTACAAAAGGAAACGATACTTTTTCAGAAGCCAAAAGAAAGTGCTTGACTTTTTTGAGAAAGTAATGTAATATTAAAAAAGAAATACAAAATGAGTTAGTGGTTGGAGAAGGTTGAAGCAAAAGGATATTGAAAAGTTATTAAGTGGCTATTCATCTTTTGAAAGAAGAGTATGGAAGGTCACATCTACAATTCCCGCCGGACAAACCCGCACATATCAATGGGTTGCTCATCGAATTGGAAATCCTCGCGCGGCAAGGGCTGTAGGTAAAGCTTTATCCAAGAATCCCCTTCCTGTTGTAATTCCCTGTCATCGGGTAATTCACAAGGATGGAAGTCTTGGGGGATATTCTCTTGGAAAGAGAAAGAAGGAGGTGTTGTTAAAGAGAGAAGGTATGGAGTTGAAGACCGAAATTAGAAAGAAAGGAAGGTAGAAATGAAAGGAAAAGTGAAGTGGTTCAATGAATCTAAGGGTTATGGATTCATTGAGAAGGAAGACGGTTCAGGCGATGTGTTCGTACATTTTTCATCTATTCAGTCAGAGGGGTTCAAAAGCCTGCACGAAGGCGAACAGGTTGAATTTGACATCGTTGATTCAGACAAAGGTCCCAAAGCAGTGAATGTAACGAAAATGTAAAATACATTTGCCAGAATACCAAGAGCCCTGGCTTTTTTAAGCCAGGGCTCTTATTTTTATAGATTTTTTTGTTGATAAATTCAGAAAATTATGATATAAATCTACTAAAAAGTCAACGGGAAATTGAGATGGCAAAAGACTTAGAAATAATAAGAAAAGGAACAGTAGAAATTATTTCTCCAGAAGAATTGAAGGAGAAATTGAACAGGCGAAAACCTTTGAGAGTAAAGTTCGGGGCTGACCCAACAGCTCCCGATATTCATTTAGGTCATACTGTGGTTCTAGAAAAATTGAAGCAGGTCCAGGATTTGGGTCACCATATCGTTTTCATAATAGGCGATTTTACTGCTCGCATCGGAGATCCCTCGGAGAGGTCTGAGGCGAGAAAGCCACTTACTACTGAGGAAATAAAAAGAAATGCAAAAACCTATCAAAAACAGGTGTTTAAAATTTTAGATAAAAGGAAAACTGAAGTGGTTTTTAATAGTGGATGGTTTGATAAGATGACTTTATCGGATGTTATGAAGCTCTCTTCCCATTCCACAGTTGCCCAAATGTTAGCCAGGGCAGATTTTAAGGAAAGATTTAATCGAAAGATAGACATAAGTCTCTTGGAATTTATGTATCCTCTACTTCAAGCCTATGATTCAATTCAAGTGAAAGCTGACGTGGAAATTGGGGGAACGGATCAAAAGTTTAATCTCTTAATGGGTCGCCAGTTACAAAAAGATTTTAATCAGGAGACCCAGGTCATAATAACTATGCCTCTTTTGGAGGGCATAGATGGTGTCAAGAAAATGAGCAAAAGCTATGGGAATTATGTTGGCATAACTGAGCCCCCCGGGGAGATGTTTGGAAAGATTATGAGTATTTCCGACCAATTGATGCTCAGGTACTACGAATTACTAACCGAGGAAAATTTGGATCAAGTCAGGAGAATGGATCCCCGCCAGGCAAAAGCTAAACTGGCAAAAGAGATCGTTCAAAAATACTATGCCGAGATTGAAGCGAAGAAGGCTGAGAAAGAATTCGAGAAAGTTTTTGTTAAGAGAGAATTGCCCGGGGAGATAAAGGAAATTAGAATTCCTGAGAAGAAGATATGGGTTGTGGATTTATTGGTAAAGGCTGGCCTATGTCCAAGCAAAAACGAGGCAAAGAGGCTGATCGCGCAGGGGGGTGTAAAAATAAATCAGAAGAGAATAGAAAATTGTGATATAGATTTGTTAATGGATAAGGAATATGTAGTACAAGTTGGAAAAAGAAAGTTTAGAAGAATAATAGGAGCATAGATGGATTAGAAGGAGAGAAGTCATGCCTAAAGGGAGAAGGCGTAAGTTGCAGAAAATTCGTACGCACAAGCGGAAAAAATTTTTGAGAAAGATGCGCCATAAGAGGAAAAAGTAGTTTGACAGAAGCAGACTCAGTTTTCTACAATTAGAACGAGACTAAAATTCTAAAGCTCAATGTGGGTAGTGTAGGGGCTTGTCCCCGTAATTTGGAATTTGAAATTTCTAAAAGAACCATACTACTCTTCGTAGATATAGAAGGGGACATCTTATTGAAGAAGGAGAACAGAGATGAAAGAGGGAATACATCCTAAATATTTTGAAACAACAATTACTTGTGCCTGTGGGAACGTGATCCATACTCGCTCAACAGTGAAGAATATTCGCGTGGAGATTTGTTCCGCCTGCCATCCATTTTTTACTGGTAGACAGAAATTGATCGATACAGCAGGGAGGGTGGAAAAGTTTAAACAGCGATATACTAGAACGGCTGGGAAGACTGTGCGGAAAAAACCAGAGACTAAAAAGACAGTAGCTAGGAAGACGAAGGGAAAGGAAAGGTCTGAATAGCCTAAATATGGTGAGGCAGGGTGGGAGTACGGAAGGATATTCCTGCTTGGTTGATAGGAACCCCGGGAAGCGGGGTATCTTTTTGTTGGGGTTTTAAGAAGTAGCGAGAGTCATATATGAACATCGGTGGTCAGGCAGTAATTGAAGGGGTAATGATGAGTTCTCCCCACTACTATGCTATTGCTTTACGTTTAGAAGATGGAGGTATCATAGTAAAGAAAGAAGCAAAGAGCAAATGGGCTGAGAAATTATTTTTCTCGAGGCTCCCTCTATTGAGAGGGGTATTTGTCCTTTTCGACACGTTAGTAATTGGCATAAAAAGTCTGACATATTCTGTAGATATCTTATCTCGAGAAAGCATTGAGAAAGATAGTAACCAGCATCTAAAAAAATTGAAGTCTAACCCTTGGATGGTGGCCGGCACGGTGCTCTTCTCCTTAGTAGCTGGGTTTTTTCTTTTCTTCATTTTGCCGCTGGGGATTACAGAATACCTAAGACGTGAGATCTTGACGTTTGAAAGCACTTTTCTTTTCAACTTAGTTGATGGAGCAATTAGAATATTGATTTTTCTTTTATATATTTTTGCAATATCTTTTCTTAAAGATATCCAGAAAGTATTTCAATACCATGGTGCTGAGCACAAGGCAGCTTATGCTTATGAGGCTGGCAATGAGTTGAAAGTAGAAGACGCTCGAAAGTATACCACCCTTCATCCTCGCTGTGGTACGAGCTTCTTATTGGTGGTAATGGTGCTGGCAATTTTTGTATTTTCACTTTTCCAACCCCCTACAATACTTGGGAAATTATTGTTGAGATTGATGCTTTTACCCTTCATTGCGGGTATTGCTTATGAAACAATAAAATTGGCTGCCAGATTTAGGAGCCATACATTGGTTAAGTTTATGCTAGCCCCCAATCTATGGCTACAGAGGCTGACAACGAGGGAACCATCGGACGGACAGATTGAGGTGGCTTTAGCAGCCCTGAAAAGAGTTCTGGAGGCTGAAAAAGAGGATTCTGATGCTATACATTAAACTTTTTTTGACTTTTCTAAAAATTGGCCTTTTCATGTTTGGCGGTGGTTATGCCGCAATTCCTTTGGTTCAAAAAGAAATTATCGAGATGCGGAACTGGGTAACGCCAAAGGAGTTCATTGATATTGTCGCTATTGCTGAGATGACACCTGGACCAATCGCTATAAACTCAGCTACATTTATCGGTTACAAAGTTGCTGGCTTCTGGGGAGCATTATTCGCTACCGTTGGCGTAGTTTTACCCGCATTCTTGGTTATTCTACTTATTGCTGCATTTTTTTATAATTATATAACTCACCCACGGGTAGAGGCGACTTTCCGAGGTATTCGGCCTGCAGTAATTGGTCTTATTGCTGCAGCTCTTTTTAGTTTGGCGAAAGGTGGTATGATTGTTGACTGGAAAGCTGGCGTTATTGCCACCTTAGTATTTCTTGCAGTGCTTTATCTAAGAATACATCCTATATGGTTAATTCTCCTTTGTGGGATGTTGGGGTTGTTGATATACTGAGAACGGAGGTTTGAGGTGACGAAGAAATTACAGATCATCGAGGCGCGCTATCAGACATTGGAAAGATTGCTTAGCAATCCCAAAATCATTTCTGACAAGGAGACTTTTCAAAAATATGCGAAAGAACTGGCAGAGAAACAACCAATTGTTAATAAATTTAGGGAGTTCAAAAATATTGAGAAGAACATTTCTTCCACTCAGGAAGTCCTTATGAGCGAAGATGAAGAACTTGTAAAACTGGCAAAGAAGGAACTGGAGGAACTTACCAAAGAAAGGGAGGAGATAGAGAAGGAATTGAAATTATTACTTGTCACTCCGGATTCGGATAAAGAGAAGAATATTATCGTCGAGATCCGAGCTGGAACAGGGGGAAAGGAGGCAGCTCTATTTACTGGTGACTTGTTTAGAATGTATAGTCGGTATGCTCAGAAAAGAGTTTTTAAGTTAGAAATTTTGGATTCCCATCCTACCGAATTGGGTGGCTTTAAGGAGGTCGTTTTTGGTGTAGAGGGGAAAGGTGCTTATAGTGATTTTCAATATGAGGGAGGCGTTCACAGGGTTCAACGGGTGCCGGTGACAGAGTCGAGCGGTAGGATTCACACCTCAGCAGTGACTGTAGCGGTTATGCCAGAGGCGAAGGAAGTGGAAGTCAAAATAGAGCCCGATGATTTGAGAATAGATACGTTCTGTTATTCTGGGAAAGGAGGCCAGAGCGTAAACACTACCTACTCAGCAGTGAGGATCAC
>CAZJWT010000032.1:0-11122 GCA_964550005.1 uncultured Clostridia bacterium
TTTTTGGCTAAAAATTCTAATGCTGGCTACACCAAATCCCTCGCATCAGGAGAAGAGCCCCCGATAAATCGGGGGCTTAGGTTAAGATGTAATCAACCGAAGTCGTTGCGAGCCCCGTAGGGGCGTGGCAATCTGGTGCATAAACCTACGAGATTGCTTCACTTCGTTCGCAATGACACTCCGTGTCAGTCAGGAAGCTATGTGCTTTAGCACATAGAGGCATCAGATTATGACCTAAAGGATGAGCCGTCCTTCGTTTTTTGGCTGAAATTCCAACAGCTCTTTACAACCTATCCTTTAATGGCAAAGGTGCTGAGGTTTATCTGTGGCGATGCAAAGATGTGTGTCAGTTGTTTTTCCCATACCCTTCAATAGAATTTTTCACTATTCACTTCCACTTGAACTTGAGTCGGAAAGACTGGTAGGAAGAAGAGTAGTGGCACACCTTGGAGCCAGAGAGAGGATAGGATATATTGTAGATAGCATAACAAAGTCAGGACTAAAAGGTCTAAAAATTATTGAAGAGATCATCGATAAAGAACCCTTAATTTCTAAAAATCTATTGGAGCTGGCTAGGTGGATATCCAAATACTATGTCTGTTCTCTCGGCCAGGCTCTGGATACAATACTTCCTCACAATTTTCGGCCCGTAAGAGCGAGAGAGAAGATTAAAGAGCAACAAGCAAAAGTTTTCTCTGCTTTTATCCCCTCTCCACAGCAGAAGAGAATACTGAAGCCTATTCAAGATAGTATAAAGAATGAAACGTTTGGTATTTTTCTTATTCATGGTGTAACTGATAGCGGCAAGACAGAGGTTTATCTGCAGGCTATAGCTCAGGCTCAGGAAGTGGGGAGGCAGTCCATATTTTTAGTTCCCGAAAGATCATTGACCCCACAATTCTTGAGCATGTTTGAAGAGAGATTTGGATTCACTCGAATCGGCCTCTGGCACAGTCGCCTTTCCCAGGGGGAGAGGTATACAACCTGGCAATCCGCTAGCCAGGGTAAGATAAATATAATGATTGGAGCAAGGTCAGCAATTTTTGCGCCTTTCCCCAATTTGGGCCTAATAATAATTGATGAGGAGCATGATACTTCTTACAAGCAGGAAAAGAGACCCATGTATCATACCAGAGAATTAGCCCAGAAGAGGGCTGAGCTTGAAAGAGCAACTCTGGTTCTGGGTTCAGCGACTCCCTCTCTGGAGGCTTTCTATCGGGCCTTAACGGGATCAAAACCATATAGACTTTTAACTCTTCCGGAAAGGATATATAAAAGGTCTCTTCCTTCAGTAGATGTAGTTGATATGCGCGAAGAACTTGAAAAGAGTAAGAATCGAGGCATCCTCTCTTTGAAACTTTCTGAAGCCATCGCTGATAGATTAAAAAAGGGCGAAGAGATTATCCTCTTTTTAAATCGGCGAGGGTATTCCACTTTTATTTTATGTCGAGAATGCGGCTTTGTGTTAAAATGTCCGAATTGTAACGTTTCCATGGTTTACCATTTTGATGAGAAAAAGGTTAAGTGTCACTATTGTAACCATCGTGATGAAGCGCCAAGATTTTGCCCTCGTTGCGGCAGTAGAAAAATTCGCTATTTTGGGACTGGTACTGAAAAAGTTGAACAGGTAGTGAAGAAAATGTTCCCCGGAGCAAAAGTTATGAGAATGGATATCGATACAATGCATTATAAGCATGCTGCACAGAAAATATTTAATGCATTTCGCCAGAAAAAGGTCGATATCTTAGTGGGTACTCAGCTAGTGGCCAAGGGATGGGACTTTCCAGATGTTACACTGGTTGGAATAATCTCAGCGGATACAGCTTTAAATTTGCCAGATTTCCGTTCTGCAGAGAGAACCTTCTCTTTAATCACGCAGGTTGCCGGAAGGAGCGGCCGCGGACCCAAGGGTGGTGAGGTTATCGTGCAGACCTACAATCCCGACCACTACAGTATAAGAATGGCTGTTATGCATGATTACTGCTCATTCTACGACAAGGAGATAGAATTCCGAAAAGAATTGAGCTATCCCCCTATTACTAATCTGGTAGTTATTATGGTAAAAGGAAAAGATGAAGAAAAAGTTATAAAAGCATGTGAAAAAATCAGTTCTCTTTTAAAAAGAGAGATTATTCCAGCCACAATCCTAGGACCTAGCCCAGCGGTACTGAATAAGATTGCGGGAAAATATCGCTGGCAAATTATTATCAAGACTACCGATATGAAGTGTATTAGTGAATTTTTCCAGAGGCACTACCTTGGATTTGAGGAGAAAGGTGTCGAGACTATTATCGACGTTGACCCTCTCAGTATGCTTTGAGAGGGGGATAAAGAATTTGTATAAAGGTAAAAAATTTGTTATTATTGAAAGGCACTTCAAGCTATCTTAGACCTGGGAACGCCCATTTGGGGCGGGGAGGAAAAGTTGCGTGTCTTGTTTATGGGAACACCAGACTTTTCCGTCCAGTTCTTAAGAAAGATTATGCAAACTGACGATATTGTAGCCGTTGTCACCCGAGGAGACCGTCCTAGTAGGCGGGGGCACCATTTGGAATACTCGGAAGTAAAGAAAGTTGCTTTGGAGAAAAAGTTCACTCTTTTTCAACCTGAGAGGATTAACGACATCAATTTTGTGAAAAGTGTTAGGGAGTTAGCCCCAGATTTAATTGTGGTTGTTGCCTTTGGAAAAGTCTTGCCGGATGAAGTTTTCAGTATTGCAAAGAAGGGTTGTCTGAATATCCATTTTTCTTTGCTTCCTAAGTACCGTGGCCCCGCTCCTGTGCAGTGGGCGATTCTTAACGGCGACTCTTATACAGGAGTATCATCAATCTTTATGAAAGAAGAAGTGGACGCGGGAGATGTTATTTTACATAGAAAAGTTTCTATAGACCCTGATGACAACTACGAGAGTTTACTGGCCAAATTATGCACAGTAGGGGTTACTCTACTGGAAGAGACGCTCATTTTGATAAGGGAGGGGAGAGATTCTGCTCAGCCTCAGGCTGACTCTGGGGTCAGTTATGCGCCTTTCTTGAAGAAGAGTGATGGCCAGATTAATTGGAATGAGTCATCTCGGACGATACTCAATCGAATTCGGGCACTCAACCCGTGGCCTGGAACTTACATTAAACTGAATGGTGGAAGAAAAGTGAAGATATTGGAGGCCAAGATTGCGCCAGTACCCCTTGAGGTTAACAAGGGAGATTTTCCTAAGCCGGGAGAAATTGTGGAAATTAGGAAGGGAGAAGGATTTGTAGTGGCCTGCGGGGAAGGAAGCCTCCTGGTTACTCGGGTTCAGCCGGAAAGTAAGTCTATCCAGAGGGCTTACGATTATCTTCAGGGTGCCCGGCTAATAGTTGGTGATATGTGGGGTAAGGAATGAAATTATCCGCCAGGAGAATTGCTTTAGAAATCCTATACAAGATTGAGGTAAAGAATGCCTATAGCAGACTTGCCTTAGACAGTGCGCTCTCCTCTCATGAATTATCAAAAGAGGATAGGGCACTGGTTACCGAATTGGTCTATGGGGTGATTCGCCATCTCAATACTTTAGATTGGGTATTGAATACATATAGTTTCAAGCGAAAGATAGAAGAGTTCTCTCCATATGTAAGAAATATTTTGAGGTTGGGATCTTACCAGTTAATGTATCTTGATAGGATTCCTGCCTACGCAGCAATTAACGAGGCCGTGGAGATGAGCAAGGAATTTGAACACAGTGGCGTCGTTTCATTGGTTAATGCACTATTACACGCGGTTAACGATAATATGGAAGATATTGTCTATCCTGACCCACAAAAAAACTTATCCCATTATCTTTCCATAAAGTACTCTCATCCACAATGGCTAATTACGCGCTGGCTGTCGCGATTCGGCGAAAAAGAGACAATTCAGTTATGCGAAGTGAATAATCAAGCACCTCCCCTTTCTATTCGTACCAACACACTGAAGAATACCCGGGAAGAACTCATCCATAACCTGGAGGAACTGGAGGAAGAAGATTTGAAAGTGGAGGTGAGCTCAGTTACTCCTGGAGGGCTAAAGATAAGAGATTTTGTCTCTCTGACTCAATTGGAGTCCTTCAGGAAGGGTCTATTCACCGTCCAGGGAGAGAGTTCTCAGCTAATCAGTTACATTCTTGCACCCGAGCCTGGAGAGACTGTGTTGGACGCTTGTGCCGCCCCGGGTGGAAAAACTACACATATGGCAGAACTTATGAAAAATACAGGTTCAGTTATTGCTTTAGATGTTCGTAAACCTCGATTGGAGATGATTAGAGAGAACTGTATGCGCTTGGGAGTAACCAATGTGAAAGTGGAACTTTTGGATGCAACTAAGGTCAGTTCGGTTTACTCTAAAAAATTTGACCGATGCCTTGTGGATGCGCCTTGCTCCAGTCTGGGAATTATCCAGAGTCAGCCGGAGGTTCGTTGGAATAGAGATTATCGGGAGACTCTGGTTAAAATGCCCCAGCTGGAATCAGCAATTTTAAATGAGGTCTCTTTATGTGTTAAACCAAAAGGTGTTTTAGTCTATGCCGTTTGCAGTTTCGAACCAGAAGAGGGCGAGAAAATTATTGAGAAATTGTTAAAGGAGAGACCGTTGTTCCATCTGGAATCAGTTAAGCCCTATCTTCCTGTTTCTAAAGAAGAACTTGTTGATGAAAAAGGTTTCTTGAAGATATATCCTCATCACCACCATATAGATGGGATGTTTGCCTGTCGGTTGGTGAGAATGTGAAATTAAGATGAAGGGATAGATTTCGGAGTCGCTCGGTAGTGTAGGGCTTTATGCCCGTCCCGATTTATCGGGACGCCCATAAAAGGCTACACTACACGAAACCTGGCGGAATTGAAGGAATGGGCTCAATAAATTGAGCCCCTACAATTAATGTAGGGGTTCGATTCATCGAACCTGCGGCTAAGAGTCGCCCAAACCAGCTCCATATGAGCATAGGTCGGCAAGGGGTTTATACAGGAGGGCTATTCGGCGGGTTGATGGTGGTTAGTGTCTGGAAAGAAATGTTTTGAAAGGTTAAGTTATGAAAGTAATAATAGGAATTCTAATTCTAATATCTGTTATGTTGCTTGGTATGTTACTTGGTTTTTTTTCTCTCCCACAAGAGATAAAAAAGATTATTAAGCTCATTGCGGCTATTTTTACCTCAATAGTATTTGGAGTCCTCATTTTTAACCAATTGATGGGGGTAGTTGTCCATCAGAAAAAAGAGGTTATGATTCCTGACTTGACTGGAAAGACTGTGGGACAGGCTCTTCAGATTTTAAGTGACCAGGACTTATATATTAAGAAAGTCGGTGAACAATATAATGAGAATATGCCGGATGGCAGCATTATTTTCCAGGAGCCGCTACCAGGGTCTCTAGTGAAAGAGGGAAAAGTTATCAAGGTTATCGTTAGTTCTGGCGGTCAGGTAATTTTCGTTCCCCAGCTTGTAGGGAAGTCTTTGCGCGAGGCAAAGATCCTCCTTCGTCAGGCAGGCCTGGTTCTGGGCGAGGAAACAGGAGCTTACTCGGAGGAAACAAAAAAAGACTTCGTAATAGCACAAGATCCTTCACCCGAAGAGATAGTTGCTAGGGGAAGCATGATTAATTTGGTGGTAAGTATTGGTCCGGCCAGAGAAGCAGGGGTACCCTTAATGGTGAATCTGCTTGGCCAAAATATTAAGAGCGCCAGGAAAATATTGGGGGATATGAATTTACCCCTAGGTGAAATTGAAGAAACTGTTAATGATAGCGTCCCCGAAGGGACTATTTTAAAACAAGAACCTCACCCAGATGAGACCATCGACGAAAATACTATAGTGAAAGTAACTGTAGCAAAGAAAAGCGAAGTGCACAGGATAATCCGTGAAGCAACAATATATTATGAAGTTTCCCAGGGAGTTTTAGACAAAGATATTCTCATTGTGGTAGCGGATGGTCAAGGCGAAAGGGAAGTGTACCATAAAATGCATTCTCCAGGAACAAAGATTTCCTTGCCGATACAAGTTTTGGGAAAAGCAAAGGCGAGAATATTTGCTAATAATATTCTGGTTAAGGAGATAGAATTGTGATTAAGATTGCTCCTTCTCTTCTAGACTGCGATTTTATTAACTTAAAAGAATTGATACGGTTGATTGAAGAAGCGGGAGCTGATATGTTGCATCTCGATATTATGGACGGTCACTTTGTTCCCAATATTTCTTTTGGACCAGGGGTCGTCAATTCTATAAAGGGGATAACCAAACTTCCCCTTGACGTCCACCTGATGATAGAAAATCCTGAGAAATTCATATCTGTCTTTGCCGAGGCTGGAGCAAAAATTATTACAGTTCACCCAGAAACTTGTATTAATCTTGCAGAGGGAATTGGAGCAATTAAGAAGCAGGGATTGGAAGTCGGGGTAGCTCTCAATCCCCAGACGTCTGTTGACTCTTTGTTGGACCATTTAAATCAAATCGATATGGTCCTGCTAATGACAGTAGAGCCGGGCTATGGGGGACAGAAGTTCATTAGTTCTGTCTTACCCAAGATTGGCGAGCTCAGGGACTACATTTCCAGAAGCCGACTCGATGTAGATATTCAAGTTGACGGTGGAATCGACCTTGAAACTGCGCCATCCGTAATAGATAGCGGGGCAAATATTCTGGTCGCCGGTGAGTACATTTTTGGTTCACCCGACCCGAAGAAAGCAATTGAGAATCTCCGTCGAGTGTGTGAACTGTCTCAGAGGAGAAACGCCAGTAAACCCCGTTAGAAGGCTCTCGCCCACTTAGAAATGTTTGCTTTCTAACTGAGTTTGGACTTCTCCCGTTAAATAAATCTAAACCGACGGGGGGGTGCCTTCTAACGGGGGAAATAAACGACGGGTGCCGAACTGAAATCTTATTGCTTCTAATCTCAAAGGGAGGAAGTATGTCAATAATGATTAGGTTGAAGAGAATTGGGGCACACAAGCGCCCATTCTACACTATTGTGGCAGTTGATTCGAGAAAGAAAAGGGATGGCCGAGTATTAGAAATTCTTGGACATTACAACCCCTCTGCGGGCAGGGATGAACTTACTTTCTTTACGGAAAAGATTAGCGCCTGGATGGAAAAGGGCGCGTTGCTTTCGCCAACAGTAAAAAGTTTATTGAAAAGTCAGAAGGAAAAGAAATAACCATCAGGCATTGAACACTCGTTATTATGTAATTTTTTGGAGAAAAAATTGAAAGAATTGGTTCTTTATATAGTCAAAAAGTTGGTGGATAACCCCGAAAAAGTCAAGGTTAAAGAAGTAAAAGGAGAACAAAGTATAATTCTGGAAGTTTCTACAGTAAAGGAAGACATAGGTAAAGTAATTGGCAAGCAGGGAAGGACTATTAAGGCACTTCGTACATTGCTTAATGCTGCCTCAGCGAAGTCGGGGCATCGAGTCACCCTCGAGGTCATTAAATAGATGGCAGAAAATAATGAAAATTTAGTCTTTTTAGGAGATATCGTTAATACACAGGGCAGTAAGGGCGAAGTTAGACTCGTTTCCTACGTGCCTTTAGCAGTTTTCATTAGAGAAAGTGGAACGGGCCTTTTAGAAAGTATGAAGAATGTATATTTAGTGAACCCAAATGGGGAGAAAAAGGAGGCCCGGATACTTGGCATGAGAGAACAGAAGGGATTCATTATCCTGAAATTTGCTGGCTATGATACTATTAACCAGGCAGAGCAGTTGAAGAAATATAAAGTCGCTTGCCAGAGACTTCCTTTGGCGAAGGGAGTCTATTATGTTCGAGATTTAATGGGAATGGAAGTTTTTACGGAGGACAAAACAGGCCTTCGGAGGATTGGAAAAATTGTGGATATTTTTGGAACAGGGGCAAATGATATCTATGTAATCAAAGAGAAGACCAGAGAAATTCTGTTTCCCGCCTTAAAAGGATTGGTTAAAGAAATAAACATTAATAAGAAGAGAATGGTAATCGACCTTCCCGAGGGACTATAATTGAAGACAAAAATGCAAATCGATGTAATAACTATATTTCCACAAATGTTCGAAGGAATAATTCAGGAAAGCATCCTAAAGCGCGCGCAACAGAAGAGCATTGTTAAAATTAACATCCATAATTTGCGTGACTTTGCCTTAGACAAACACTCGACTGTGGACGATTATTCTTATGGTGGTGGGGTCGGGATGGTTTTGAAGCCGGAGCCTATATTTCGCGCTGTGGAAAAAATCATGGATAGCCGAAAGGGAAAACCTAAAGCTCGCATTATTCTTCTGACTCCTCAAGGGGAAACCTTCAACCAGGATCAAGCAAAGGAACTTTCACAGGAGAAGCATCTGCTCTTTATCTGTGGGCATTATGAGGGGGTTGACGAGCGAGTTAAGGAGAACTTGATTACTGATGAGGTTTCGATTGGCGATTATGTTTTGACCGGCGGAGAATTGCCGGCAATGGTAATTATCGATTCCTTGGTAAGGCTGTTGCCAGGGGTTTTGAATAAAAGGGAGTCTTTTGAGAACGATTCCTTTTACCAGGGATTATTAGATTATCCACATTACACTCGGCCAGGAAGGTTTAGGGGAAAGTCTGTTCCCGCCCCTCTTCTATCAGGCGACCATAGCCGAATTAGAAAGTGGCGAATGGAAAAAGCAATAGAAAATACTTTGAAGAAAAGGCCTGATCTTTTGGAAAAAATAAGATTTTCTGCGGAATATCAGAAAATTTTAGAGGAACTTAGGAGAAAAAGAAAGTGATACGGCTGAAAGGCGACCACTTTCTGAGGATGCGAACAGATAAATTTGTGGTTATGAAAAGGTGGAGTTTATGGACAGTTTATTGAAGAAAGCAACTGCTGATATTTTGAAAAAAGATCTCCCACAGTTCAACGTGGGCGACACAGTACGAGTCATTTCAAAAGTCCTCGAAGGCGGGAGTGAAAGGGTTCACGTCTTTGAGGGGGTGGTAATTGGCCGTTCAGGAAAAGGTATAGGTGAAACTTTCAACGTGCGGAAGCTCTCTTACGGTATCGGGGTGGAAAGGATCTTTCCTCTCCATTCTCCTCAAATTGAAAAGATAAGTGTTATTAAGAGCGGAAGAGTTCGGCGTGCAAAACTGTACTATTTGCGCAAAAAGACGGGCAAAGCTGCTCGAGTCAAAGAAGGGAAAATAAATGAGTAATGAAAGAATAGATTTGGGTAAGAGAGGAGAAAACATATCTGTAGAATTCTTAAAAAAGAAAGGATATAAAATTATCGAGAGGAATTACCGTTGTTCTCTAGGTGAGATTGATGTCGTTGCTAGAGACAAAAATATTCTTTGTTTTGTAGAAGTCAAGACGCGAAAAACAGAACAATACGGTTTGCCTGAAGAGGCAATAGGCTGGCATAAACAAAAGAAACTTGTTAAAGTAGCTTTAACATATCTTAAAGAAAATAAGATCCATAAGCAAGACCTTAGATTTGATGTAGTTTCTGTCTATCCCGATCATATACAACTTATCAAAGACGCTTTTATTGCAAAGACGGATTATATCTACTAAATGTGAGGTTAACTATGCGTCTGTTTGGAAAAATTAAGGAAGTCAAGAGAGGACAAGAACTATTTGAATTAGGAATTTTTGATGAGGCCATTAAGCAGTTTTCTATAGCAGTTTCCAAAAGAAAAGATATTAACACCTGTTATCTTTTAGCAGAGGCCTATTTTAATAACGGAGACGTTACAAATACAAAAAAGGCCCTTCTGGAAGTAATTACCTTAGGTCCCTCAGAGAAGATGGTTAAGAAAGTCTGTGAGTTGAATGGTATGAAAAAAATTGTAAGTGATGAATATCGCAATGCCTTTCCGACATTTTCTCTCGATGGCAACAAGATAGTCTTTTGTAGCATTCGACGCGATACTAACGGTGATGGCGTCGTTGACCAAAAGGATAATTTTGCAATTTACATAGTTGATGTAGACGGAAAAAATGAGAGGCAAATGGTGAACGATGATTACCAGAATACCTATCCCTCTTTTTCGCCAGATGGGAGCAGGATAATATATTTGAGCAGGCGAAGGGATACTAATGGAGATGGCAAAGTCGATTTACTTGATAATCCTGGAATATATATAAAAGACCTGGACGGAGGATATGAAAAATGTATAGTTTCTGACCAGTACCACAATAAGTTTCCTTCTTTTTCCCCGGATGGCAATAAGATTCTCTTTGCCAGCTGGCGAGGGTCTAACAGCGGGATTTACACGATAGATGTTGATGGTGAGAATGAAAAACGAATCGTTAGCGATGAATACGACAACACCTTTCCGTCTTTTTCTCCCAACGGTCGGAAGATAGTCTATGCCAGCTGGAGAAGAGATACTAACAGGGACGGCAGGATTGATTTGCGTGATAATAGCGGTATATATATTATAGATAGTGATGGCAGAAATGAGCAGGAGATTGTAAGTGATAGATACAGTAACTCTTTTCCTGTTTTTTCCCCGGACAGCACTAAAGTAGCCTATTTAAGTACGCGGAGAGATACCAATAAAGATGGGAAGATTGACTCACTGGATAATAGTGGAATTTATACATGTGACATTAGAGGAAGAGATGAGAAGTGTGTTGTGAGCGATAAATTCTATAATAAGTTCCCATCCTTCTCCCCAGATGGAAGGAAGATACTATTTTTAAGCAGTGGTAAATCTCATCGCAGAACGCCTGGTGAAGGATTCTTCGGCTGGAAAGGAATCTATGTAGTTGATACTAATGGTCGAAACAAACGGCAGATTGTAAGTGAAAAATACTATGGAAATACAAGCCCTCTATTCTCACCTACTCAGGAGAAGATATTGTATTTAGCTTGGAGGGAAGGAACCAAGCGGGGGATTTACCTCACCGATGCTAGTGTCCTACCTAACTTGCAAGAGTTAAAAAGCTTGTTAGAAAATAATCTTAAATAGAATGTTCTTATAACCCGCTTGACTGAACTTTTACACAATGTCCTAATCTCAGAATTAGCTATGATAGAGGAAGGAAAAGGGAAGATTATTTCCGGATAGATTTTTACTTTTTGGACAGAAAATACAAAGGAGGGTCCCGATTTCATCGGGACGAATAAGGAGGAATCCCGATTGATAAATCGGGAACTGAAGCGAAGCG
>CAZJWT010000033.1:0-6669 GCA_964550005.1 uncultured Clostridia bacterium
CCTCTCCCGACGTAGAATGTTAGTAAAAAGTCCCCTCTCCCCGAGGGGAGAGGGTCAGGCCTGCCCGTGCCGTGGCACGGGCCACGGCCAGGGGTGAGGGGGCTAATAACTGAATTGAATTTACCTTAGCGGAGAGCGCTTTTCATGTGGGTACCACCGATGGTGAGCTTCTTTATGCGGATAGTGGGTTGACCATCACTAACGGGAACCAATTGCCCATCCTTGCCACAGGTGCCAATATTAAAGCCCAGGTCACTGCCAACCATTATAATCGAATTTAAAACCTCAGGACCATTCCCAATTAGAGTTGCCCCTCTTAATATTTGTCCTATCTTACCATTAATTATCTCGTAGCCCTCCTTTACTTCAAAGACGAAATCACCGTTGGCTGTATTCACCTCACCCCCGCCCATCTTCTTTACCAGAAGCCCTTTCTTTACAGAGCGAATGATTTCCTCTGGCTCGTGCTCGCCCGGGACAATATAGGTATTACTCATTCTGGGAATAGGCCGGTGATGGTACGATTCTCTTCGTCCATTTCCAGTAGATTTAGTTCCGTCTTTCTGGGCAGTGAAGCGGTCATAGAGATAATTTCTCAAAATCCCCCTCTCTACCAAGATTGTCTTCTGAGCAGGGGTGCCTTCATCGTCAAAATGGAAAGAACCCCGCTGGTTGGGAATAGTCGGATCGTCTACTACAGTGACAAGTTCAGAAGTAACCCTTTTGCCCAGCATCCCCGCATAGGCTGGAGATACTTTTTTCTGTACCGAATCTGCTTCCAGGGAATGCCCGATTGCCTCATGAATCATAGTTCCTCCTGCAGCAGATGTCAAAACGACTGCCATTTCTCCAGCGGGAGCTCTCTTGGCAAACAACATCTTGACTGCTCTCTCTGCCGCTTCTCGGGCTATTTTCTTAATATCGTATTTATCGAATAACTCAAATCCCACTACCCCTCCCAGAGGCTCATAACCTGTCTGGATTATTTCTCCCTGTTGAGCTACAACGTTGACCAGATAGGTAGTATAAATTCTCTTTTCTTCAATCCAGTTGCCATTAACGCGATATTTCAAGGAAGGAGATAAATTAGCAATACTTATATCCATAGTAGTATCAGAATAGTTTATACTGACCTGTTTTATTCTATCTCTGTCAACTTCTTTAGCAATTCGATTACCCAGCAAAACAAGTCCAATTTTTTCTTCAATAGGCACTTCGCTGGGTGGTTTTTCAATTCTATGGACTATGTTGGTTCGACTTTCGCCTGATGACTTAGGGTTAGGATTAGACGAAAAAGAGAACTTCCCTTTTCTGGTCTTTTGGGATTCTGGAAGATTGCTTGTTATCTCTTTTGCTAATTCTTTTAGTCCAATCTCCGTTACCTTATTTGTCGAAGCATATATACTACTTTCTCCTGAGATTAGCCTTATTCCCGCTCCCACATCTTGTCCTGAGACTATCTTCTCAATCTTATTATCTTCACAGCTGATTTGGTTAGTAAACCTATTCTCTATATATATGTCGGCGAAATCTCCGCCTCTACTTAAAGCAATCTTCAAAATTTCCATTAATTTTTCTTTATCCATCTTTCAACCCTTGTCCCGCCCGCTCACCTTCTCGCGGGCGTCGCTAACAAGTTCCTCCTTATTCGTCGGAACAGCGACCTTTGGAAGAGTAAAGAAGAACTTACTTCCTTTCCCCGGTCTCGACTCCACTCCCACCTTACCTCCATGGGCTTCCACAACCTGCTTCACTACTGCCAAACCCAGTCCAGCACCCTCAACCTGACCAGTGAAGAATTCTTCTATCTGGTAGAATTTGTGGAATATTTTCTCCCTTTCCTCCCAGGGAATTCCCGAACCATTATCCTTAATTTCTACTTCAATAAATTTTTCACCTTTTAGTGGACGAGCGGAAATCTCTACTCTTTTTTCCTTCTTATCATTGAATTTTATCGCATTCTCTATAAGATTTTCGATAACTTCCTGAATCCTTGCTCTATCTACAAGAATCGGGGGAACTCTATTTATGGATTTTCCCACCACAACCTTAGCTCCCTTACCGCGAATTCTCGATGCGAGCTTTTTCAAACTCATCTTCACAATAGCCTTAAGGCTCTCTTTCCCTCTGGTGAGTCCCGGTGAGCCGCTTTCCAATAAACTGAACCTGAGCAATTCATCTATTAATCGAGAAAGGCGTCTGCCTTGACTCTCAATAATTCGCACCGCATTCTTCCCCACCTTATCCAATTTAGTAAGTCTCTCTTTTTCCCTCAAAAGAGGCACATATCCATTGATGCAGGTTAAGGGCGTTTTCAGCTTATGCGAGATGGAAGAGATAAAGTTTGTTTTAAGATACTCTTCCTTCCTCTCAAAAGTGACGTCACGAATAATCATCACATAACCTACCGCTCTATTCTGTTCATCTATGATTCTGGTGGCAATCCCAGAGAGAATAAGAGTCTTCCGCTTCCTTCTCACCAAATCGAAAGTGGCCACTTTATCCTCTTTCATTAAGAATTCCTTAAGGGGACTTCCAGTGCCTGCCAGTTTTTTTGGTTCCCATCTCGAAAAAGCCTTAAACTGCCTGACCGCTCGGGAAATTTTTTTGCCCAGGCAGTCTCTCTTTCCTATGCCAAGAAGATTCTTTGCAGATCTATTGAGCATAACCATGTTCAGTTTTGCATCAGTAACAATAGCCCCATCGCCCATCCCGCTGAAAACCGCTTCTATCTTTTCATTTTCCCGTTTAAGATTCTGGAAAAGGCGGGCATTCTCAATTGCGATAGCCGCCTGCGAAGCGAACGCCTCAAATATCTCCTTATCCTCATCTACAAAATAACCTCGACCAATTTCGTTAATCGCCTCCATTACTCCAATAATTCTCTCTTTTATCTTTAAAGGCACGCAGAGGATAGATTTCGTCCTAAATTTTGTAACTTGATCCGCCTTAGCAAAGAACCTGGGATCTCTCCTGGCATCCCTGACCACGAGAGGCTTCCCTTCCCTTGCCACCCATCCCGCGATTCCCTGACCGAGTTTCAACCGCATCTGTCTTAGCTTCTCCCCTTTCTCACCCAGAGTAACATTGAAGAAAAGTTCTTTTTTTACTTCGTCGAGAAGCATCAATGAACTCGCTTCCGCATTGACTACCCTCTTTGCCTGCCCCATAATTACTTCAAGCAATCTATCTAAATCAAGTGTAGATGTGAGAGTTTTATTCGCTTCCAAAAGTAACGCAAGCTTTTCACTTTTACCTTTTACCATATAGACATCTTTCCCTTTCGTAGCAGCAAAGCGCAAGCTTTGCTTATTGTTAGCAGAGCTATCGCTCTGCTGCTACATTCCACTCTAGTACCTGGAGATGAAGGGATAGTTACAGATGTCATTGCGAGCGACTGCAAGGAGCGTGGTCCCGATAAATCGGGACTTCGTCGCCAAGCTCCTCGCAATGACAGCTAACCGAGCGACTCCGAAAACTATCCCTTCATCTCTTCTAAATCCCGCCAATTCCTTCCCACTTTTATATCGACTACCACCGGAACATCCAAAGAAACCGCCCCTTCCATCTCCTTCTTCGCCAATCGGCTCAGCTCATCCACTTCCTCTTCAGGCACCTCGAAAAGCAACTCGTCATGTATCTGTAGACTCATCTTCGCCTTCAAGCCCTTAGCCTTTAACCTCTCTGTTATTCGGATCATCGCTACTTTTATGATATCTGCAGAGGTTCCCTGAATGGGTGTATTTATGGCAGTCCTTTCAGCAAAACCACGCATACTACCATTTTTACTATTTATCTCCGGCAAGTACCTCCTGCGATTCAAGAGCGTAGTTACGAATTCTTCTTTCCTTGCTTGAACGATTATTTTTTCAATATAGTCTTTTACTCCTTTATATTTCTTAAAATAACTATCAATGTATCTCTTAGCCTCAGTTTGGGAAACTCCCAAGTCCTTAGAAAGCCCGTACGGACTCATTCCATAAGAGAGCCCAAAATTGACCGTTTTGGCAATGCGTCGTAATTCAGGGGTTACTTCCTTCTGGGGAACTCCAAAAATCTCCGATGCTGTTCGACGATGGATATCCTCATTATGGAAAAAAGCATCTTTTAGACTCTCGTCTCCCGAGATGTGAGCAAGAACTCTCAGGTCAATTTGTGAGTAGTCAGCAGAGACGAAAAGGCAACCTTTATCAGGAATGAAAGCGTGCCTTATCTTTCTGCCCTCTTCCGTGCGAATAGGGATGTTCTGGAGATTTGGTTCAGACGAAGAAAGCCTACCAGTAGCTGTAACCGTTTGGTTAAAGGAAGTATGGAGACGTCCGGTTTGAGGATTAACCATTCCTGGAAGGGCATCTATATAGGTGGATTTCAATTTCTGTAGTTCTCTGTATTCTATGATAAGGTGAGGTAGTTTATGTCTTTCCGCTAACTGGACCAGAACCTCCTCGGAAGTTGATACTCCTGTTTTAGTTCTACTCACTACTGGCAACTTCAACTTCTCAAAAAGAATGAACGAGAGTTGTTTTGGTGAGTTTATATTAAATTCCTGACCAGCAAATTTATAGATTTCTTTTCCAAGATCTCTTAATCTTACGGAAAAGTCCTGGGAAAGTCCAGCCAGATAATCCATATCGATAATAACCCCATTCATCTCCATCTCGGCTAAAACTTCCAGAAGGGGCATCTCTACATCGTAGAACAGCCTGTCCAGTCCTTTATTTTTCAGTTCTCTTTCCGTAATCTGAGCCACCCTCAGGACAATATCAGCATCCGAGCAGGCATAAGGAATAACTCTTTCCACTTCGACATTGTCCATTGTGATTGCCTTTTTCCCCTTGCCAATCAATTCACTCAGGGGGGTCATCTTATAGTTTAAGTATTCAACGGCAATATCATTCAGATTATGATTCATCTTCGAAGGATTCAGAACATAGGAAGCAATCATAGAATCAAAATAGACTCCTCGAAGAATTATTCCTTCACGTTTCAAGACAATCAGGTCGTATTTTATATTCTGGCCATATTTCTTGATATTACCATCTTCTAGAATAGGTTTCAACTTCTCCACTACATACTTTTTCTCTAACTGTCTGGGAGCACCTAAGTAACTATGTGCTAAAGGTATATAGAAGGCGGCATAAGGCTTTAATGCAAAAGAAATACCAACAACTGTGGCACGCATTGGGTCAGGAGCTGTGGTCTCCAAATCCAGGGAGACTAGTGGCGCCTTTTGCAGCTCCTCGAGCAATGCCTCAAATTCACTCCGGTTAAATATACCCTTATAGTCCACTTTATGTTTCTCCTCCTCAGGAATCAATTCCACAATCAGACTCCTAAACTCCAGCTCCTGAAGAAGTTTCAGCAATTCTTCCCGATTGAACTCACCAACACGACAATCCCGAATGTCAACTTCCATCGGCACATCCCTTACAAGAGTTACCAGCCGCTTGGAGAGAAAAGCTTTTTCCCTCTCCTTCTCCAACTTCTCTCTCAATTTACCCCTCACCTTAGAGAGATTCTGGTATAAGTTTTCCAAACTGCCAAACTCCCGAATCAATTCCGTACCTGTCTTGGGACCGACTCCCCAGACGCCAGGAACATTATCCGAAACATCACCGATTAATCCCATAAGGTCAGTAAGCTGTCCAGGAGAGACTCCTGTTTTTTCTTTGATTATTTCTTCTGTATAAAGGGTGTTTTTAGGCTCGTTTAAAACTTTCACAGAATCATCTACTAATTGCAGGGCATCCTTATCACCAGTAACGATAACTGTTTCGATACCTTCTTTCGATGCTTTCATCGTCAATGTGCCAATTAGGTCATCCGCTTCATAGCCTTCTTTTTCAAAAACGGGAATATTTAAGGCCTTAACTATCTTATGGGCAAGTGGAATCTGTTGTTTCAACTCATCAGGAGTCTCTTTTCTTGTGGCTTTATATTCAGCAAATTCTTTATGACGAAAAGTAGGTGCTGGAAAGTCGAAACAGACGGCCAGGTAATCTGGTTTTTCCTGCCGGAGAATCTTCAAAAGCATCCGGGTGAAACCATAGACCGCATTTACCATCTGTCCTGAAGAGTTAGTTAGAGGCGGGAGGGCATGAAAAGCCCTATGGACGTACGCATTACCGTCTACGAGATAAAGCTTCTTTTTTAGCATATCTTTAGTATATAAAAAAATAGGCCGAATTTCAACCACTAAAAGTCGGCCGTTAATGTCGAGAGCTTTTACTGTCCTCGCACCCCTGCTTTGAATTGGGGGGAATTACAGTCGAATCATAAGTTCTGTCAAACGGATAAGAAAATCACTTCCGTTTTATGGGTCTATTTTTTTCATCCAGAAAGACTATCTTGGGTTCATAAACTTTAGCTTTTTCTTCCTCGACAAACTCGTACGAAATAATGATTAATTTATCTCCTGCTTCTCCCAGTCTTGCTGCTCCCCCTTGCAACCCGATTACTCCTGAATTTTCAGGAGCAGGAATAGCATAGGTCTCAAACCGGGCCCCTGTATTCAAATTGACTACCAGAACTATCTCGTAAGGAAGAATATCTGCCTGAGCCATTATTTTTCTATCGATAGCGATACTTCCTTCGTACTCTAAGTTCGCTTCAGTGACCGTCGCCTTCTGGATCTTGGATTTACACATCATTCGCAACATTCTATTCTCC
>CAZJWT010000033.1:6769-11064 GCA_964550005.1 uncultured Clostridia bacterium
GAACTATGAACTACGAACTTTTATAAGACTATTGTACCATGCCGGGCAGCGTGGCACTGCAGATTTACAGCCAAAGGCAGACTGGCGATGTGGCAGGGATAAGTCTCAATGTGCACAGCTAAAGCAGTAATAGAGCCACCCAACCCCTGAGGGCCGAGCCCCAAATTGTTTATTTCTTTAAGGAGCTCCTTTTCCATTTCAGCATAGAAAGATTCAGGATTCTTTGAACCTATTGGACGCAAAAGCGCTTTCTTGGCCAGCTTTGCCACCCCTTCGAAAGTGCCACCAATTCCAACTCCCACTACAAGCGGTGGACAGGCATTTGCTCCTTTCTCCCTCACCCAGTCCAAAACAAATCTCTTAACTCCTTGAACTCCTTCAACTGGAGAGAGCATCTTTACTATTGACATATTTTCGCTACCAGCTCCCTTAGGCATAACTGAAATCTTAAGTCTATCTCCAGGAATAATATCCATATGCACCCAAGCAGGACTATTATCCCCTGTATTATTGCGCCGGAGTGGGTCTCCAACTACCGACTTCCTCAAGTATCCCTTCCTATAACCATTACCTACTCCCCTGTTAATTGCTTCGTAAAAATCTCCTCCAGTAATTATGACCTCTTGACCCATTTCCACGAAAACCACTGTGAAACCTGTATCCTGGCACATAGGAAGCTTCTTCTCTTCAGCCATCCGATCGTTCTCCAGAATCTCTTCCAGTACTTCTTTACCAACGGGAGATTCCTCGTCTTCCAACCCCTCCCTGAGCGCTCTCCAGACATCCTCGCCTAAACCACAATTTGAGGAGATACAGAGACTTTCTACTGCTTTGGCAATTTCTTCTGAAGTGATTTCTCTCATTTCTCTTTATTTCTCCGGTGGCAAAGGAATAAATCCTTCCTTCATCAAAAATTTCGTTTCTTCTCTGGCAATGCGGATGGTTTCTGAAGCCTTCCTGTATAGTTCCTCTTTACTCAACTTGGCACGGGCTATTCCTTGAGCAATAGCTTTCATTCCCACTGCTACTGCCTCGCGAGGATAGACCTCCCACTCCTCCATGGTAGGAATCACATATTCTTCATCTAGTCCTCTCTCCTCAGCACATTTTGCCAGTTCTTTCGCTGCAGCAATGCACATTTCATCAGTTATGGTCTCTGCTTGCACATCCAGAGTACCCCGAAAAATACCAGGAAACCCGAGGGAATTGTTTACCTGATTGGGGAAGTCGGAGCGTCCAGTGGCGACGACTCTTGCCCCCGCTTCTCTCGCCTCCCAGGGCCAGATTTCAGGAACAGGATTCGCACATGTAAAAACTATAGGGTGCCTGGCCATCTTTGCAACCCACTCCTTCTTAACCACTCCCGGGCCGGGTTTAGATAGAGCGATAAGAACGTCCATCCCTTCCATAACCTCAGGAATATGACCAGTCCTTCCCTCAACATTTGTCTTTTCACAAATTTCCCACTTCTCTCTGTGAGTCTTCTTGAGTTCCTTTCTATTCTTATGGAGTGCTCCTTTACTATCACACATTATAATATTTTCCGGGTTAGCTCCATAAGCAATTATAAGTCTGGCAATACTTATATTAGCTGCCCCTGCTCCTACCATTGCAATCTTCACTTTCCCTATTTTTTTACCCACGATTTTAAGGCTATTAATTAGAGCAGCCAGAGTTACAGCAGCTGTTCCCTGTTGGTCATCATGCCAGACAGGAATTTCGCATTCTTCCCTGAGGCGACTCAGTATCTCAAAACATTTTGGCTGGGCAATATCCTCAAGGTTTATACCGCCAAATGCCGGCTGTAGTAACTTTACGGTGTGAATGAACTCTTTAGGGTCCTTAGTATCCAGACAGAGAGGGAAAGCATCTACACCTCCCAAGTATTTAAAGAGGAGCGCCTTGCCTTCCATCACAGGCAAAGCTGCTTCCGGACCGATGTCTCCCAGACCCAGGACCCTTGTTCCATCAGAAATAACCGCCACGGTATTCCATTTATTGGTATACTTGTAGACTAAATTTTTATCTTCAAAAATAGCCTTGCAAGGTGCTGCTACACCAGGAGTATACCAGACTGCGAAATCATTAAAATTTCTCACACAGCACTTTGCTGCTATCTTAATTTTTCCCCGATAAAAGGGATGTAGTCTCATCGCTTCTTTTGCCGGTTGGCTGGCTTTAGCCAAAAGTTCCTTTTCGTCTACCATAGCACCACTCCAAAAATAGGGACAGCGACCATTTTTTTATTTCAAATTGCAAATTTCAAATTTCTAATCACGGGGACAAGCCCCTACACTACCAATAACGCAGAGTTTCGCTCTGCCGCTACATTGATTATTGAGATTTTTGCTGGTGGTATTTAGAACTGTTTCAAAAATCTAAGGTCATTTTCGAAGAACAAGCGCATGTCATCTATACCATATCTCAACATAGCAATCCTCTCCACACCCATGCCAAAAGCAAAGCCAGTGTACTTCTTGGTATCATATTTCACAAACTCAAAGACTTTAGGATTAACCATGCCGGCACCCAGAATTTCCAGCCACCCAGTCTGTTTACAGACAGAGCAGCCTCTACCCCCACAGATGACACATTGAATGTCAACCTCCACGCTCGGTTCTGTAAAGGGGAAAAAACTGGGTCGAAAGCGAACTTTAGTCTCAGAACCAAACATTCGATGAGAAAAGTGGGTGAGAACTCCTTTCAAGTTGGCAAAGCTTACCCCTTCATCAACCAGAAGTCCTTCCACCTGGTGAAACATTGGCGAATGAGAAGCATCGATTGCATCTCGGCGGTAGCATTTGCCAGGGGCAATAATAGCCAGAGGGGGAGCTCGTCTCTCCATGACCCTAACTTGAACCGGAGAAGTATGAGTGCGCAAAAGTAGACCTTTCCCTATGTAAAGTGTGCTCCACATATCTCTTGCTGGATGGTCTAAATCCATGTTGAGAGCTTCGAAATTGTAATACTCTGTCTCCACTTCTGGACCGTCCACAATGAGAAATCCCAAAGAGCGGAATATATTTTTAATCTCCTCCAGAGTCAAAGTAATCGGATGTTTCCTGCCCAAGCTGAATTTTTTACCCGGCAAAGTAAGGTCAATTGCTTTTTTCTCCTCCTCTACCTTTTCTCTCCTCAGTTCTATTTCCTTTTTCTTCTTGTTCCATTCAGCAAACACCTCATTTCTGACTCGGTTGGCAATTCCCCCAGCTTTCGGTCTCTCTTCTGGCGGGAGACCTCTAATGGCCTCGAAAATCCCAGTAAATAGACCTTTCCTTCCCAAGTACTTAATCCTTAAATTCTCTAATTCTTCTATAGTATCTACCTTCGCAATTTCTTGCCTAAATAATCTTCCTAACTCTTCTATTCTATCTATCATCATTTCTATATCCTGCATCATTTTCCTACTATTTTTTCCAAATGTTTACTCGCCAGTTGATGACCAGGATTGAGTTCCAGCGTCTTCATATACATCTGGCTGGCTTCCTCAGGCAAGTTCTTGCTTTCGTACACAATGCCCAAGTTGTAGTAGATTTCTGCATTATTTTCATCAATTTTGATTGCTTCTTTGAACTTACTAATTGCATTATCATACTTCTCGTTCAGAAAATAGAACTTGCCCAATTCAACAAGTTTTTCTGCTTTTTCTTTTTGGTCTTTTATCCTAGCAATTTTTGACTCAAGCTTCTTAAAATCTTTTTTTTCGTCTTGAACCATCTCAGATTACCCTCCTCCCCAAGATTCCGCAAATCTAACTCTTTTTCTATAAATTTCTCAGATTATCTATTTTCTTATTCGGTCCAAGAACCACCAGAATATCGCCATCGGCAACTTCTTCATCTGCTTCTGGAGTAATCAGAATCTCTTCTTTAAAATCAGACTCCCCTGTCTCGGTCAAATAAGGAAGTTTCCTCTTAATGGCAATTATAATCACTCCATGTTTAGCCCGCACATTGATTTCGCTTAGAGTACTCCCGATAAAACTTTTCGGGGTATGAACTTCCAAAATACTATATTCTGGAGATAATTCTATGTGCTCCAGAATGGTTGGGGTAGCCAGGCTCTCTGCAAGTCTAACTCCTGTATCTCTCTCAGGGAAGACCACTCGAGTTGCGCCAATTCTGCGTAACACAGTTCCATGAGAAGGAGAAATAGCCTTAGCCACAATAGTTTTCACGCCCAACTCTTTCATCAACAGAGTTACCAGAATGCTTGCTTCCATATTTTCACCAGTAGAGATAACTGCCATATCCATCTTGTCCACGCCGAGGGAGCGTAAAGTCTTCTCATCAGTT
>CAZJWT010000034.1:0-10988 GCA_964550005.1 uncultured Clostridia bacterium
ACAGGACTCCGAAACCCGATGGAGGCGTCGGACTCCTTCGGAGCTGATTCACATAAGGAGGGTCGCTGTTCCGACGAATAAGGAGGAACGAGGTAGCGACGCCTGCGAGTCGGTGAGCAGGCAGGTCACCGACTGAAGCGAAGCGAAAGGAGGTGAAAGTGACTCTAACAAGTGATAAGAAGAAAGGCATCGTAGAGAAATTTCAAATCCATGAAGGAGATACTGGTTCTGCAGTAGTTCAAATTGCCTTAATGACAGAAAGAATTAATGATCTGACAGAACACTTCAAAACTCACAAGAAAGACCACCATTCTCGGCAGGGTCTTTTAAAGCTTGTGGGGAAAAGAAGGAAACTATTGAACTACCTGAAGGTTTACGATTTGAAGAAATATCAAGAAATCATCGATAAATTGAATTTGAGAAAATAAATTTCCTCAAGAAAGGAATAACTATGACTGAAAAAGTAGAAGCGAAAATTGCAGATCGATTGTTAATTATTGAGACAGGAGACCTGGCAAAGCAGGCTGCTGGTTCGGCCCTCGTCAGATACGGAGAAACTGTTGTTCTAGCCACTGCCACAGTAGCGCCTGAGCCGAAAGAAGGAGAAAACTTCTTTCCTCTGACGGTGGATTACAGGGAAAGAACTTATGCTGCTGGTAAGATACCGGGGGGATTTTTCAAGAGAGAAGGAAGGCCACGCGAGAATGAGGTGGTGACTTCCAGATTAGTCGACAGGCCCCTAAGGCCTCTTTTTGACAAAAATTTCCTGAATGAAGTTCAGGTAATGATTACGGTCTTATCTTCCGATCAGGAGAATGATGCAGATGTTCCTTCAATCATTGGTGCTAGTTGCGCGGTAGGTCTTTCGCCTCTACCTTTTGCTGGCCCGATTGGCGCAGTAAGGGTGGGAAAAATTGGGGAAAGGTTCATCATTAATCCGACGTTCACTCAACTTGAGGAGAGTAGCCTCGACTTGGTCGTTGCGGGCACGCGAAACACGGTAACCATGTTGGAAGGAGGTGGAAAGGAAGTACCGGAAGAAGTTCTACTGGAAGCGATAAAAGTGGGGCATAAGGTTATAATAGAAGTAGTAGAACTACAGGAAAAGTTACTAAAGCGACTCGGGAAGCCCAAAATTGGACTTCCCAGAAGAGGGGAACCCTCTATCGACCAGGAACTGGAGAAAGAGTTCTATCGCCTCCTCCCATATGCAGAGAAGAAGGCAATCACTTCAAATTTAGAACTGGCAATTCGGGTGATTGAGTTCTGCCGCGAAAAAGCAGAAGAAGCTCTAAGAATTAACGAAAAACTCACAAGAGAGATGAGAATCGATGAAATCGTCTCTGAGGCTATTGATAATTTTTCGAAAGATTATCCTGAGCAAGAGAAAACTATCAGAGATACCATTGACCAGGTTCAGCGTAATTATTTGCGACGATTAATCCTGGAGGAGAATAGACGAGTAGATGGACGGAAAATAGACGAAGTTCGTCCAATCACCTGCGCAGTAGGTGTCCTGCCACGGACTCATGGATCAGGCTTATTCACACGTGGACAAACGCAAGCTTTGGTAACCACTACACTCGGCACAGGCCAGGATATGCAAGTTATGGACGAATTGGAAAGGGAATATAAGAAGAAATTTATGCTCCACTACAATTTTCCGCCTTTCAGCACGGGAGATGTCAGGCCAGACCGTGGTCCCGGTCGGCGCGAAATTGGACATGGGGTGCTGGCTGAGCGGGCATTATCTCCAGTCTTACCTCCCGACGAAGAGTTCCCTTACACTATAAGGATTGTCTCCGATATCTTAGAATCTAATGGTTCTTCTTCCATGGCTTCTGTTTGCGGTGGAACACTCTCTCTAATGGATGCCGGAGTACCCATTACTGCACCTGTAGCCGGAGTGGCAATGGGTCTGGTTAAAGAAGGGGAGCAGGCCGTCCTTTTGACTGATATGATTGGTATGGAGGATTTTTTTGGCGATATGGATTTCAAAGTTGCAGGTTCAGGAAAAGGGATCACCGCAGTCCAGTTAGATACGAAGACTGACGAGATTACGCCAGAGATTATGGCTAAAGCTTTAGAGCAATCGAGGAAAGCTCGTTTGTTTATTCTGGAGAAGATGCAGGAGAAAATAGAATCTCCTCGTAAAGAAATCTCGTCATTAGCACCGAAGATTTTGGTGGTAGAAATCAATCCGGACAAGATCAGACAAGTAATCGGTCCTGGAGGTAAAATCGTTAACAAAATTCAAGACGAAACAGGAGCCAAGTTGGATATAGGGCATGACGGTGTGATCACTATTACTGCAGATACTCGAGAAGCCGCGAATGCTGCCAAGGAAATGGTTGAATATATTACCGCTGACGTTGAGGTCGGGAAAATATACAAAGGTAAAGTAACCCATATCAAAGACTTCGGCGCCTTCGTCGAAATTTTACCGGGAAAAGAAGGACTCGTACATATCTCTCAGTTAGCTGACAGGCACATCGACAAGGTAACTGATGTGGTAAAAGAAGGGGAAGAAATTCTGGTAAAATGTATGGAAATCGACCATGAGGGTAGGATCAGCCTCAGTCATAAGGCTGCATTAAGAGAAAAAGGGTTTCTTGGAGAAGAAGGGAAAGGCAGGGAAGGTATTAAATGAGCAAAATCAGACTGAAGAAAAATGCTGATAGCTCAGGTGACCTTTCCCAGCTTTTCCGAATTTATGATTTTATGGTTCGCCAGGACCTCAATGAGCTGAATTGGGAGGAGAAAGAATTTAAAATTATTATAAGACGCGAATTTGGGTCTGGAGTTTCCTTCAGGCGCCACGGAAAGGAATCGACAAGTAGGGTACTGGAAAGAGAAACTTCGGCGACTGCTGAGCGCCTCGAAGAGAATACAGTCACTATATACTCACCAATTATTGGTGTCTTTTATTCCTTGCCATCACCTGGAGCTTTGCCCTTTGTTGAAGAAGGGGCTATAGTTTCGGCTGGTCAGACAGTCTGCATCGTTGAGGCAATGAAGCTGATGAACGAAATTCAGACAGACACAAAGTGCAAAATACTTAAAGTGTTGGTTTCAAATGGCCAGAGCGTTCAAGTGAACGAGCCATTGTTTCTAATATTGCCTATAGAGGATTAGCTAAACCTTTTGTGTAAACCCCGTTAGAGGCTTGACTCACTCAGGAATCTTTGATTTCTAACTGGACTTGAGTTTCCACATATAGATAAATCTATTCTGACGGGGCGGTTCCTTGTAACGGGATAAAGGTGAGCTCAGATGAGTGGAGAAATCGGGCTCCTTGCTGGAAAAATCTGGAATTTTTTGAACGCCGAAGGTGAGGTTCCAGTTCTGGTGTTGAAGACCAAACTGGGAGTACCTAACAGCTTACTCTACTTAGCACTGGGATGGTTAATGCGAGAGGAGAAGATATATATCAAAAAGGAAATGAAAGATTACCGGGTAGGGTTACAGTAATCTTCGATATTTTCCTCTATATGCTTTCCCTCAATCGCCTCGCCTTTTTCTGCAGCAAAGGATGTAGTATCTATTCCCACCTGGAAGGATAAAAATGAGTCTGTCGAGGGCTGTTATCCTCGGTTTGGTTCAGGGTTTGACAGAATTTCTGCCCATCTCCAGTAGTGCTCATCTAATATATTTCGAAAATTATCTCAGCATAAACAAACCACAACTTTCCTTCACTGTATTATTACACTTCGCCACACTCTTAGCAATCCTTATTTTCTTCAGAAAAGATTTATGGGAGATATTGAAAGGTTTGCGAGAGATAAGCAGACCAAAGACTAATCCCTCCACATGGACTCTTTTTCTTCTCGTTATTGGCTCCTTGCCTGTAGCTATTTTGGGAGTCCTTTTCAAAGATAAAATAGAAGCGCTTTTTTCTAATCTTAAATTAGTTAGCCTTTTTCTTATTTTTACCGGAATACTTCTCTCCTTTGGTGACAGGATAAGAAGCACTCACAAGGGTGTCCTGGAGACGGGAATAATCGATGGATTGATAATTGGCGTAGCTCAAGCATTTGCAATTCTGCCGGGTATCTCACGCTCAGGCGCCACTATCATTTTTGGGCTATTTTGTGGTCTCCAGCGGAAATGGGCAGTAAAATACTCTTTCTTCCTTGCTGTGCCGGCAATTTTGGGAGCTACTCTCCTTAAGCTCCCGAGCGCCCTATCTATGGTCAACCTCTCAACAATGAGCTTCTATATAGCTGGAGCAGTTACAGCTCTTTTTTCTGGGTATTGGTCACTCAGGGCAGTGTTAAGGTTTGTACAAAAAAGCAGGCTTCGGTATTTTGCTTATTATTGCATTGTTTTAGGATTGATTGTTCTGTCATTTCAGATTTGGTAGCCGCAAACTTTAGTTTGCGATTTATCCACAGGCTAAAGCCTGCGACTACCGTTTTGTTAGCTGGTAGCCGCTCCGATGAATTGGAGCGGAAGATTGGCAGATCTTTATAAAGGCTTGACTTTGCTTCTGAAAAAAGGTAGACTTTGTTCAAGAAAATGGAGCTACAAATGAGGATTACCAGCAAGACAAAAGAGGAAAGGAACGAAATTGCTGCTATTATACTCTTTACGGCCTCCCTTCTCACATTGTTAAGTCTGGTTTCCTATCAGTTGGGGCGTTGTGTTGTGGGCCCTTTGGGAAGACATTTGGCTTTTTCCCTGATGGTCGCCTTTGGATGGGGAGCCTACTTCCTCCCCTTCTCTATTGGATACTGGGGATGGAAAACGTTTCAGAAAGGGAAGAAAAAAAGGGGTGTTTGGGTTAAAGTCTCTGGGCTTGGCTTTTTGCTATTGGCTTTTTGCAGTTTTTTGAACCTCCTTGAGAGGGAGATGAGATTGGGTGGAATAGTTGGTGACTTCGTTTCCGATTCTCTCCTGGCTCCCGCTTTTGGAGATACTGGCGCTTATCTTATTGTATTAACCGTATTTATCGTATCTATACAATTAGTGACCGAAATATCTATTATTCAATTTCCCCAAACCATAAGAAGGGCAATTCGAGCTAGGCGTCCGAGAAGAAAAGGTCTGGTGGCGAGCGAAGAGGTAAAACCTGACTACTATAGGGAAGTCCCTCCTCAGGTGAGAGTCGAGTCTGTTTCCCCAGTTTCCCCTCCAGGCGCACTCACTTACGAATTTCCTCCCATAGGGCTGCTTAATGACCCGCCCCGAACAGATCTCAGCCAGAGGGAGGAAGAATTAAAAAATAATGCCGAGGTCTTGGAAAAGACCCTCAAGAATTTTGGCATCTCAGCAAAGGTATCCCAGATTCATCCAGGACCTGTAATTACGCGTTATGAACTGGAACTGGCTCCAGGAATAAAAGTGAGTAGTGTGACGAATCTATCTAACGATCTCGCTTTGACATTACGGGCACAGAGCATAAGAATGCTGGCTCCTGTTCCTGGGAAGGCTGCTATCGGTATAGAAATCCCAAACCAGAGTATGGCACTGGTTTATCTAAAAGAACTCCTCCAATCCCCCGAGTTTAAGAAACACTCCTCTCTCCTTTCCCTTGCTCTAGGTAAGACAGTAGCTGGAAAGACATACATTGCTGATTTGAACCAGATGCCGCACCTCCTGATTGCAGGGGCTACGGGCTCAGGTAAGACCATATCGATCAACACAATGATTATGAGCATTCTGTATAAAGCTAGGCCTGAGGAAGTAAATTTTCTCCTAATTGACCCCAAAATGGTAGAATTGCCGATGTATGATGGCATTCCGCACCTGAAGAGTCCTGTAGTTACAGACGTGAAGTACGCCGTGGCAGCACTAAAATGGATTGTTGGCGAAATGGAAAATCGTTATCGAAGGTTCGCTGCCACGGGGACTCGTGATATATTCGAGTACAACCAGAAGTTCAAGGAAGAGGGAGAGAAAATTCCTTTTATAGTCATTATTATTGATGAACTTGCAGACCTGATGGCAACAGCTTCCGCTCAAGTCGAGCAGGTGATAATCCGCTTGGCCCAGATGTCCAGAGCAGTGGGAATCCATCTTGTGTTGGCTACACAGCGGCCCTCTGTAAATGTAATTACTGGTATTATCAAGGCAAATCTTCCGGCTCGCCTTGCCTTTGAGGTGATTTCTAAAGTGGATTCCCGGACAATTTTAGATATGAACGGAGCGGAAAGCCTCCTGGGACGTGGGGATATGCTCTATCTCCCTCCAGGAGAGGCAAAACCTATACGCCTGCAAGGAGCATTCGTAAGTCGAGAGGAAATAAAGATGGTTGTAGACTTTATTAAGAAACCGGGAGAGGTGACTTACTCTCAAGACCTGTTCCATTTGGCAAAGATCTCAGAAGAGAAGGAAGAAGAGAGCCAGGAAATTAGGGAACTATTCAAGCAGGCTCTGAGGTTAACCCTTGAAAGGAGACAGGCATCCAGTTCGCTGTTCAAGGGAGCATTACATATCAGCGACGGAAAAGCAACAAATCTTATAAGCTTAATGGAGACCAAGGGTCTCATTGGTCCTCAGCAGGGCTCTAAGCCTCGCCAGATATTTTTAGATAAAATTGATGAGTTCTGGCGGAAGATAGAGAAGGATGAAGATAATTAAAATAAGCCTGATTTTTCTCTCCCTAACTTTTCTAATTCCTACCCAAGGTTTTACTCAAAAGGACACAATTTCCTATATTCTGAACGAATTGGAGAGGGAAACAAAGAAAATAGAGACAGGGAGTTTCGACTTCGAGCAGAAAATACTAATAAAATCTACGCTTGAGGAAAAACTGGTTAAAGGTTCAATAAAATTTAAGGTTCCTGATAAACTATACGCTGAGTACATTCAACCTTATCCACAAATGATTATATCCAATGGCAAAAAGGCCTGGTTCTATTTGCCTGAGTATAATCAAGTTTCCATCCAGTCAGTCGGGAGATTGGAAGAGTTAATGGGATTGAATTTAGGTCTCTTCTTTTGGGCAAGCAGGATTGAAAGCTTAGAGAATTATGGAAAAGAAGTAGTAGAAGAAAAAGGTGAGAGCTATAAGATTAAACTGGTTCCAAAAACTGAAGATGGAGTAGAGATAATTCTGGTAGTTTCAAAAAAATATTGGTTGCCAGTGGAAACAGAAGTTAGCGATAGTTTTACAGTAGTTTACACTCATCTGGAAAACATCGTAAAGAATCCTGAAGTAAATGACGATATTTTTGAGTTTAAAATACCCCCCGATGCACAGGTATTCGAATCCCCTTAGTCAATGGGTGATGGGTAGTGGGTGATGGGTAATAGGTAACTGGTAATGGTAATTTTTGATTTTTGGTGGAAACAGAAATGGGAGCTAATATCGGTAAGCGACTCCAAGAAGCTCGTCGGATTAAAGAAATTAGCTTAGAGCAGGTTTCAAAAGAGACGAAAATAGCTAAGAAGTGGCTAGAAGCCCTGGAAAAAGAAGAATATGATGTCTTTCCAGCAAAGGTTTACGTGGTCTCATTTGTCAGGAGTTATGCTCGCTATCTTGGGCTGGACGCTGAATCGCTTGTGCAGATTTATCAAAGAGAGCACTCTGGACGAGAAGAGAGAATGGACCTCAATCCTAAATTTCCTATCGTAGCGAGTCATGGTGTAGGAGAGAAATCGATATCCAGAGGAAGGATTGTTGCACTCCGATTTACCAAGAAGGGTCTCATTCCATTTATCCTGGCTATCGGAGTGGTTGTTGCGGCGGGTCTTTCAGCAATTTTTTATCTCCAGAGGGCTTCACGGCAACTCTCCCAAGAGGGGATGGCAAAGATAAAAGCCGCTCCTAATAATCACGGCGATATTTCTATGGTAGCGGAAATAAATGACAAAACGTGGCTACAAGTAATTGGGGATGGCGCGGTCTCTTTTGAAGGAACACTTTCTGCTGGTGAAAAGAGAACCTGGGTGGCAAAGGATGAAATGAATGTTTGTATTGGAAATGTAGATGGTGTTAGACTATATGTAAACGGGGAAGAGGTCGACACTATTTCTGGAAATTTAGGACGAGTTAATGAGTTGACCTTCACCAGATTAAAGGAAAAAGGTTTGATTAAAATGGAACAGAAGCGGCCCATAAGAATGGGAAAAACGGAACCATTACCAACTGAATTGCAAAAAGAGGAAAAATAAGTGAATTTAGCCAACAAACTTACTATTGGAAGAATTATTGCCATTCCGTTTTTTATACTGTTTATGTTTATGGGCAATATTTATACCAGGGTAGCAGCCCTTCTAATTTTCATTCTGGCTGCACTCAGTGATGTGTACGATGGGATTGTTGCTCGCCATCGAGAGGAAGTCACCAATTTCGGAAAGTTTATAGATCCCCTCGCTGATAAATTAATAGTTTCTGCTGCCTTCATTTCTTTCGTTCAGTTAAGGGAGCTGTCAATTCCTGCCTGGATGGTTATACTTGTGATCAGCCGCGAATTTATAATAACAGGATTGAGAAGTGTAGAGGCATCCAGGGGCACAATAATTCCAGCTTACCTTTCTGGAAAATTTAAGACGACCTCACAAATGGTAGTAATTATCACCATCCTGATAATTTTGATTGTCAATGCTGTCTTGAAAAATTATTGGCAGACCACTCTTCTGGAATGGCAAACTTTTCTGGGTTGGAGAAGAGTTTTCGGCTATATTTTAAGTAGAGCTCCCTACTGGTTGATGCTTCTGGTTACCATTTTAACCGTGATTTCAGGATTCAATTACATTTTCAAAAATAAACATATGCTTTTTGAAGAGATAAGGAGTAAAGCTGCGACTTAAATCCAGCTAATGCTCGAAAATCTTGATGAATTTGCTAAAAGCTTAAGCTCTTTTATCAAGTCGGCTTGTAAGAAATATATTGCCCAAGTAAAGAGGTAAAAATGGAATGGATTGTTAGATTCTTAGCTACGGGATTTTTTGTTGGCTATTCACCTTTTGCTCCAGGGTCAATGGGAACGCTCTTAGCACTTTTGCTTTATGCTATTCTACCTACAACCGTTACCTTCTACTGGATGCTCATTTTATTCTTAATTATTGGCGGAACCTTGATTTCTCACCTGGCGGAGAATATCTTGGGAGAGGCTGATTCTCCCAAAATAGTTATCGATGAGATATGTGGTTACTTTATTGCGATGGCCTTTCTGCCAAAAACGGTTGGCTTGATGATTATGGGGTTTGTTATCTATCGGCTTCTGGACGTAGTCAAGATATATCCGGCAAAGAAGTTAGAAATGCTCACCGGAGGCATAGGGATAATGCTTGATGACATTTACGCAGGAGTAATAGCTAATATTATTTTGCACATAGTTCACAGACTTTAGAAGAGAAGAAAAGTAACTTTCCCCTCACCTTTATCCTCTCCCCTTAGGGGGGAGGGGTAGGGTGAGGGGGCTCTCTTCATAGGGGGGAGGGGTAGGGTGAGGGGGCTCTCTTCAAAAGGGCTAAAAATAGTAGTTGTTGGAAGAGTTAATGGAATTCTCCGACAAGAAAATAATTTTTGAAGTCCTATTCAATTCCTGAAAGGAGGAAAAGATGGGGAAAGAGGAGAAAGTGAAGGCTCTGGAAATGGCAGTATCCCAAATTGAGAAACAATTCGGGAAGGGAACGATAATGAGGTTGGGTGCTGAGGCCTATAAAGGGGAAGTGGAAGTGATTTCCACTGGTGCCTTATCATTAGATATAGCTTTGGGAGTGGGAGGAGTCCCTAGAGGAAGAGTGGTGGAAATCTTCGGTCCAGAAGGAGGAGGAAAAACGACTCTCTCCCTCCAGATAATCGCTAACGCTCAAAGATTGGGGGGGACAGCTGCTTTCGTGGATGCTGAGCATGCGATGGACCCAACCTATGCTAAGAAGTTGGGAGTTGACATCGAAAACCTTCTGGTTTCTCAGCCCGATAACGGTGAGCAGGCTCTGGAAATTACGGAGACTCTGGTTCGCAGCGGAGCAGTTGATGTAATAGTTATCGATAGTGTAGCTGCCCTGGTGCCCAGAGCAGAAATTGAAGGCGAAATGGGCGATGCCCATGTCGGATTACAGGCCCGATTGATGTCCCAAGCGCTCAGGAAACTTACTGGCTCTATATCTAAATCTAAAACCTCCGTAATCTTCATCAATCAAATAAGAGAGAAGATAGGTGTGATGTTTGGTAGTCCAGAGACAACTCCAGGAGGAAGGGCGCTGAAGTTCTATTCTTCTGTGAGACTGGACATCCGTCGCATAGGCTCTATTAAGGTTGGAGATGTGAATGTGGGTAACCGGGTAAGAGTTAAAGTAGCCAAAAATAAGGTGGCTCCGCCTTTCCGGCAAGCGGAGTTCGACATGCTGTTTGAGGAAGGGATCTCGAGAGAGGGCTCTATTTTGGATGTAGCGCTGGAAAACGATGTGATTGAGAAGAGTGGAACCTGGTTTTCTTACAAAGGAAATAGGATAGGTCAGGGAAGAGAAAACGCCACCTCTTACCTGAAAGAAAACCCAGAGGTCAGCAAGGAAATTGAGGAGACTCTAAGGAAAAAGATACTTGGATCAAAAGAAGAAGCTTAATAGAATATGCTAAAGACATTCACAGTTGGCCCTATGGAGGCCAATTGTTATATTCTCTATAGTCCTGATAAAAGAGAGGGATTGATTATTGACCCTGGTGCGGAAGGAGAGCGCTTAATTAAATTTATTCAAGAAAAGAAAATTTCTATCCTGTACATCATCAATACTCATGGACATCCAGACCACATAGGTGCTAACAGGAAGGTCAAAGAGCATACCAGTGCCCCAATCTTGATTCATCAACGTGACGCTCCAATGCTCACAAAAAGCGAGAGCATTCTTACTCTCATCTTCCCTTTAGAATATTCCTCGCCTCCAGCAGATACTCTCATAAAAGATGGAGACTTAATTGAATGCGCCGGCATGAGGTTGAAGGTTCTCCATACCCCCGGGCATACGCCCGGAGGAATCTCTCTTTTGACAGATGATTCCATCTTTACTGGTGACACACTCTTCTCAGGCTCGGTCGG
>CAZJWT010000035.1:0-7797 GCA_964550005.1 uncultured Clostridia bacterium
AGTTCTTCCATCGACTTGGAGAAATGGCTGAAGAAATAGAAGATTCTGTCCTTGCGAAAGATGTAAAAGGGAAAGTGAAAGACGGCTTACATATAGCTATGAGCCTCAATTTCATAGCAGAGGTAGGCGACTCAAACTTCGTCTACTGGCTGGAAAGAGAGAAGGAAGAGATAAGGCTCTCGGCTGCACCCTTAGAGGTGGGGCCATATTTAAATAACCTATTGTATAGCCAGATTCCCTCGCTCATTTTCTCTTCTGCCACCTTGACAGTAAGGGGAAGTTTTGACTTTTTGAAGAAGAGATTGGGACTCGACTTACTACCGAGAGAAAAGGTCTGTTGCTTCCTTCTCGGCTCACCATTTGACTACGAGAGACAGGTTCTCCTTAGTATCGCAAGTTTTCTACCCTCCCCTCAGGAGGAGGAATATACCAGCCGGATGGTCAAGACACTCACCAAAGTCTTAGAGGCTGTTGAGGGAAAAAGCCTGATTCTGTTTACTTCTCACAAGATGTTAAACGAAGTCTACCAGGAGATTAAACCTTATCTCAAGATGAAATTCCAAATATTAGCCCAGGGCATTGACGGGCCGAGAACGATTATTACGGATAGGTTTAGAGAAGATTTTAGCTCAATTCTTTTGGGCACTCAAAGTTTTTGGGAAGGGGTAGACCTGCCAGGCAGGACTCTCGAGTGTTTGATTTTGACCAGGCTTCCTTTTGCTGTTCCCACTGAACCTATTGAAGAGGCCAGAGTAGAGTTAATTCAGAAGAGGGGCCTCGATGCCTTCCAGGAATATTCTCTGCCCAGCGCAGTAATCAGACTTCGCCAGGGGATTGGTCGCTTAATTAGAAGTAAAACTGATAAGGGAATAATACTTATCCTCGATAAAAGAATTATAGTACGAAATTACGGGAAAAGCTTTTTAGACTCCCTGCCTGTAAAGAGCTACCACTGTTATAGTCAGGAGGACTCACTCCTTAGTGACATTGAAAACTGGTCTGAAGCCATAAGCCACTGAGATGGAAGAATTACTCAAACTCATATTAAATTCTGCAAATAAATCCAACAGAAAGGTTTTTCTTGTGGGTGGTCTTTTGAGGGATTTACTATTGGGAAGGGAAACCAAGGATCTTGACCTTGTTCCTGAACAAGATACTGAGGAGTTCGCTCGGAGTTTCGCCAGTGAAGTAGGAGGAAGTTTTGTTCTTCTGGATGAGAAAAACAGGATTTATCGGGTAGTAAAGCAGAAAATATCTGAAAAAAAAGGTAAAGAAATATTCAATTTAGACTTCTCTCAAATGCGCGGGAAGAAAATAGAGGATGACCTTTTACTAAGAGATTTCACCGTCGATGCAATGGCTGTGAGATTGGATTGGATAGAAGGAAATCTCCGAATCTTAAAGCGAGTGAAACGCCTTTCAAAATTAGTTGTAGACCCCTCTGGCGGGATGTTAGACTTGAAAAAGAAGGTGATAAGGAAAGTTTCTCCCAGAATTTTTGACGATGACCCTTTGAGATTACTTCGCGGATATCGCCTGGCAGCTACTCTGGGATTCGCTATAGACAGAGAAACAGAGAATGAGATTAGAGAGAAAGTTGATTTAGTTAAAGGTGCAGCCAGGGAGAGGGTGAGAGACGAATTGTTCAAGATTCTATCCACCCCTCAAAGTTACCGATATATTCGAAGATTACAAAGAGTAGGACTTTTGACCACAATCGTTCCTGAAATAGAAGTAATGAGGGAAAAACCTGAAAATTATTACCACCGAGAGGGACTATGGGGACATACTCTGGAGACTCTCAAATCTCTGGAAGAGATTCTCTCAAGCTTGGTCAAGCTCTTTCCAGGGATGTCTCGAAAACTAATAGCTCATCTTGATGAGAAAATATCTGGTGAAGTAGAAAGACGGACTCTCTTAAAGTGGGCAACAATTTTCCACGACATTGGCAAGCCAAAAACAGTAAGAAGGGACGATGGAAGGGTTCGGTTTTTTGGTCACGAAGAGGCTGGGGCTTCACTGGTTGTCGAAATTATGGAGAGGCTTAGATTCAGCAATAAGGCAATCAAAGTTGTAGATAGAATAGTTGAGAACCATATGCGTCCCGGTAACTTGAGTGAAGTCTCCCAATTAACTGACAGAGCAATTCATCGCTTTTTTAGAGACCTCTCTGAGGAGGGGGTGGATACTCTTCTTCTCTCCCTGGCGGACCGCTATTCTTATCGAAAGATTCTACCCGAGCGAGGTAGAGAGCCGGGCTCGGAGATCAGTCGAAAGTCCATAAAAAAACACGAGAAGACTGTCAGAAAAATGTTAAGCAGGTACTATTACCATAAAGAGAGAATCTTGCCTAAACCTCTTATCCGGGGAGATGAGATTATGAAAAGTTTCAATCTTCCTCAAGGTCCTCTAATTGGTAAGTTATTGACAAAGGTGGGGGAAGCCCAGGCTGGAGGCAAATTGAAGAGTAGAGAAGAAACTCTCCAATTCTTAAAAAACATTTTAGAGAAAGAAAAGCTATGAAATTATCAGTTATCATGCCAGTTTTTAATGAGGAGAGCACGATAGAAAAAATCGTCCACAGAGTAAAAAAGGTAAATATTGATAAGCAAATTATTATAGTCGATGATGGTTCTACCGATAGGACAAGAGAGCTATTAGAAAAATGGAAAGATGAAGATATAAAAGTAATTTACCATAAAAGAAACCAGGGTAAGGGAAGTGCAATAAGGACAGCAATTCCATACGTTGAGGGAGAGGTAACAGTCATCCAGGATGGCGATTTAGAATATGACCCTGAAGATTATCATAGATTGATTAGACCAATTCTGGATGGAAAGACTAAGATTGTTTATGGCTCCAGATTTTCCAGATTTAATAAACCCATTTACTTGCGTTTCCTCCTGGGCAACATATTCTTGACCTGGTTAATCAATATATTATACCACTCTAAAATCACTGATTCGTATACCTGCTATAAGACCTTTGCAAGTGATGTTCTAAGAAATTTGACATTGCGAGCAAAAAGGTTTGAATTTGAAGCCGAAGTTACAGTTAAATTGTTGAAGAAAGGATACAACGTTCAGGAAGTTCCCATATCATATTCCCCAAGGACATTAAGAGAGGGAAAGAAGATTAGCTGGAAAGACGCTCTTCTGGGCATTCTAACTATAGTTAAGCATAAGTACAGTAGACGCGATTAGCATCTGGGGTATCAAAACGAAAGTTTGACTGAGGTCTCTGAAAAAGTCTTGTTTTTAGTCTGTCATTGCGAGCCCGAAGGGCGTGGCAATCTCATTCTCCGACGATAACAACGAGATTGCTTCGTCGCTTTGCTCCTCGCAAAGACACTTCGTGGGACTTTTTCAGAGATCTCTGACTGTTTACTTGACAAAAGAGTCTTTTTGGAATAAAATTCTTTTAACCAATTGCGCCGGTCCCGATGAAATCGGGACGACCGAGTGAAACGAGGGAAAGGCACGGGAGCGAGATGGTGAGCGCCCCGGGAATTGAAGCGGGCGTAATTCAGTGGTAGAATGCAAGCTTCCCAAGCTTGACGTCGTGGGTTCGAGTCCCATCGCCCGCTCCAACAAAATAGGTACTCTGGGTCGTCTCTGACCCAGAGTGAAAACAGGTTCTGTCCCGACAAGTCGGGACTACCAGTCAGGGGTTTTTCAATAGTATCTTAATGGAGCAGATATTGAAAGATCTATATGTTGATTTGCACATACACAGCACATTTTCTGATGGCAATTTTACGCCAGAAGAAATTGTTAAGCATGCGAGCAAGATAGGCTTGGCTGCTATTGCTATTACTGACCACGATAATACTGATGGTACTCTCTCAGCTATTATAGAGGGAAAAAAACTGGGAGTGGAAATCGTTCCTGGAGTGGAACTGAGCGTTGAGCCGGAGTCTTCTCAAGATGAAGAGATACACATTCTGGGATACTATATGAATTGGCAGGATGAGAATTTTCAGGAGAAACTCCGTCATTTCAGGGAAGCGCGCCGGGAGAGGGCCCATCAGATTTTAGAGAAGCTGGATCACCTGGGAATTAAGATTGACCCCCAACAATTATTTGAAGTCGCTGGCAAAGGTTCTGTCGGTAGAATGCATGTGGCGAAAGTTTTAAGAGCGCAAGGGTTTGTTAACTATCTCCAAGAGGCTTTTGACCTTTATTTAGCTTATGGTAAGCCTGCCTATGTTCCTAAGTTGAGATTACCATCTCAGGAAGCAATCGACCTGATCTCCCGGATTGGAGGAATCTCCGTTATTGCACATCCAATTTATGGAGGAAACAGCAGGGAAATTATTCAAAAACTCAAAGGTTTTGGATTGGACGGAATCGAAGTTTATTATACTAACCATCCCCCTGAAGATGTAAAGAAGTTTCAGAGTTGGGCTAAAGAGTTCGGGCTTCTAATTACTGGAGGTTCCGATTGTCACGGAGGAACGGCGGCTGATAGAATTCTACTGGGAAGTCTGAGAGTTCCCAATGAGGTCCTCGAGCAATTAAAAAAATATAAAAAGACAAAGTTAATAACTTAGAAAAGGAAGCAAAGCTTACGCTTTGCTGCTACAGGAGAATGTAGGGGTTCCGATGAATCGGAACCCGTAAATTTCCCTCTCCCCTTAGGGGAGAGGGATAAGGTGAGGGGTCAGAAAGTCCTTGACAGAAAAATAGCTCATATGATATATTAAAAACGCTGAAAATTTTTTATGCAAACAGGGGAAGTCCGTGAAAACCGGACACTGCCCCGCAACGGTGAGTTTCTTTTAGTACATGTATAAAAGAGATAAGTCCGAGAACCTGTTTGCAATATGGTGCCTTCGCGGGAGGGTTGGCCGAATTCATAAGGCTTGAATCCCAACTTTCAGGTGAAGGTTGGGTTTTTTGATTTGTGGAGAAATGTATGGGCAAGTTAATCTTTATTTTAGGAGGGGCACGCAGTGGGAAGAGCAGCTTTGCTGTTGAACAGGCAAAGAAGTTGTCATCTGGCGATTCTGGAGTAGTTTATGTCGCCACTGCCTCTGCTGTGGACGAAGAGATGAAAAGAAGAATAGAGAAGCACCGGAAAAGGCGCCCAGCTTCCTGGAGAACTATAGAAGAAGGAATAGACATATCAAGAATTTTGGCTAAATTAGGAAAAGCCAGTGTAGTAATAATCGATTGTTTAACCATCTTGATTTCAAATCTTCTCCTTTCCGGAGAAAGAGAAGTGGCGACTTTGAGGAAAATGAAAGAGTTCTTCAGGATTCTCAAGAAGAGAAACTTTACCACTCTAATAGTTTCTAACGAAGTGGGGATGGGAATTGTTCCAAAGAACAGATTAGGCCGCAGTTTCAGGGATATCGCTGGTCAAACCAACCAGATAGTTGCTGAGGTGGCAGAAGAGGTTTACTTGCTGGAAGCAGGCATTCCCATCAAGATAAAGGGATAAAAATGATTGAAATGGAAAAAATTCAAAAAGTTATTGAAAAGATTGAGCCAATCGACCGACAAATGATGGAAAAAGCACAGAAGAGACTGGATTTTCTTACCAAGCCCAGGGGCAGTTTGGGAAGATTGGAAGCGCTGCCAAAAATCGTAGTGGGAATCAAAGGAGAACATAGTCCCAATCTGAAGAATAAGGTAATCTTTACTTTGGTTGGAGACCACGGAATCGCAATGGAAGGGGTGAGCGCTTTCCCTCAAGAAGTCACCAGACAGATGGTCTACAACTTTTTGCAAGGAGGAGCAGGAATTAACGTTCTCGCTTGTCACATAGGCGCGAGAGTGGTAGTAGTGGATATGGGAGTTGCTTGTGACCTAAAACCCCATCCCGACCTCGTTATCAGAAAAATAAACTATGGGACCAAGAACATGCTAAAGGAACCGGCAATGAGCAGGGAAGAGGCAATAAGATCAATTATTGAAGGAATCGAAATTGTAGAAAAGGAATTAGAGAGAGGTATAGATATTATCGGCACAGGAGATATGGGAATTGGGAATACCACCTCATCCAGTGCAATTATTGCATCTATAATTAAGGCACCTGTGGAAGAAGTTACCGGCAGGGGGACAGGGATAGATGAGTCTAAACTCAAGCATAAGATAAGTGTTATTAGGAAGGTATTAGAGACTAATAGACCAGACCCTAATGACCCGATTGACGTTCTATCCAAAGTCGGAGGGTTTGAAATTGGAGGGCTCACTGGAATTATGCTTGCCGGCGCCTCCCATAGAATTCCTGTGGTTATTGACGGATTCATCTCTGGAGCAGCAGCTCTTCTGGCAACAAAGATGGAGCCAAAAGTCAAAAGTTACTTGATTTCGTCACACTGTTCAGCAGAAGCCGGGCATAATCTAACATTGAACTTTTTGGGCCTAAAACCTATACTCAACTTAGACCTCAGACTCGGTGAAGGTACCGGAGCGGCTTTGGGCATAAATATAGTAGATGCAAGTATAAAGATATTGACTCAAATGGCAACTTTCCACGAAGCGGGAGTTTCCGAGGGGCTATGAAATCAATGGTAGCAGCAATTCGGTTTCTGACTATTCTTGGCCCTGGCAAGAAAGCCGAGGTTACGAGCGATTATCTATCTCGGTCCCTATTCTATTTCCCTTTAGTTGGTCTTATAATCGGTGGTTGTCTGTTCGGGGTTAACCTCATACTTTCAAAGTACCTGAACCATTCAGCAGTCAATGTATCTATTATCCTCGTCCTGATTATTTTGACCGGAGCGCTACATCTGGATGGCTTTGCCGATACAGTAGATGGATTCTACGCAGGTAAGGACAGACAGGAAACAATGAAGATAATGGAAGACAGTCGTATCGGCACGATGGGCGCAACAGGGCTGACTATTCTGATTCTCTTGAAATTTGCTCTCCTCGAGGGAATTCCCGAAGGAATTAAATACAAGGCTTTGCTCTTGATGCCCCTTTCCAGCAGATGGGCAATGGTAGTCTCCGGTTCTTTCTCACAAGCAGCAAAGAGCGAAGGTCTGGGAAAGTTCTTCTGTAAGCCGGTAAATCTAAGAGAATGGTTAGGGGCAACGGTGTTTACATTAATTGTGGCTTTTCTGATTCTGAAAACTCAATTGATACTCTTTATTTTGAGTCTCTTTCTATTTACTCTTATCTTAACAAGGTATATCACCAGGAAAATCGGAGGTATGACTGGAGATACCTTCGGCGCAATAAACGAATTAACCGAAGTCTTCAGCCTTCTAATTTTCTCTCTTATTAGTTCATAGTTTACATATTTAGATACATCATTAATGGTAGTCGCAGGCTTTAGCCTGCGATTCTTCGGCCATAAATTATTCGCAACCTGAAGGTTGCGGCTACCGGAAGGGTTTGATAACTAGATGAGTCGTCTTGTTCTCTTTCCAATTATTTTCATTTTGCTGGTGGCTTCTTGCAGCAATCAAGCACCGCGCCCAAAGTCAAGTTCTCCATACGAGCTCGTCAGCATAGATGACCTGGGGAGAGAAGTGGTACTCAATCATCCTGCTCAGAAAATAGTCTCTCTCGACCCCAGCGTCACAGAGATACTCTTTGCCCTGGGACTGAATAACGAAGTGGTTGGAGTAACAGACTATTGTGACTATCCTGAAGGGGCGAGGTCTAAGTCGAAGGTGGGCGGGTACTTAGACCCCAATATCGAGGCAATTGCATTACTCGAACCCGACTTGGTAGTGACCACTTTGAAAACTGACTCCCCGAAATTAATCCAGCAACTCGAAAATTTTGGTATTAGAGTCTTCGTTTTAGACCCCAAAAGGATAGAAGATATTTTCGAGAA
>CAZJWT010000035.1:7807-9574 GCA_964550005.1 uncultured Clostridia bacterium
AGAACATTTCCTCATTGGCAAAGCTAACATCTCGAGAAGAAAGAGCAAAACAAGTTGTGGGTGCTCTAAAGGAGAGACTGAACGAGATTAAGAGAAAAGTCAATGGAATGTATCATCCCGGGGTATTTCTTGAAATGGGCGCGGACCCGCTTATATCCGTGGGGCCGGGGAGCTTTGCTAATGATTTAATCGAAATTGCCGGGGGAAGGAATGTGTTCAGCCACTGCTCCTCCAGATACCCGAGATTCACGCTTGAAGAGGTCCTTTTGGTGGATCCCGAGGTAATTATCATCTGTTCGATGAATCCAGATGACCGTTGTGTCGTTCAAAAAAGATGGTGGGAGAAGTGGACAAATATGTCTGCAGTACGTAATGGTCAAATCTATGTAGTTGAGGCAAACCTGATAACCAGGCCCGGACCGAGAATGATTGAGGGACTTATGGAAATAGCCAAGGCGATACATCCAGAAATATTCTGGGAGCGAGAAAGATGAAGGTTTTGAGTCTAAGAAAGTGGTTAATAACCATATTCCTTTTAACGATTCTTCTCATCGGAACCATAATATTTTGCTCTTTTCAAGGTTCAGCAGACATCAATCTTAAGGATGTAATCGAGATCTTTTCTAATCCACTTAGTCAAAACTGGTGGAACACTAAGGCGGTAATTCTCCTGAAGGTTCGACTTCCCAGAATACTACTCGCTTGTCTGGTAGGGGGAGCACTCGCTGTTAGTGGTGTCGTTTTGCAAGCCTTGTTAAGGAATCCGTTGGCAGACCCTTATGTCCTGGGAGTTTCCAGCGGTTCTGCTTTGGGAGCAATAATCGCTATTCTGCTTGGTTTGAACATCAATATCGGTTTTCTACCCTCGATTCCCCTGTTCGGTTTTGCCGGAGGATTACTCACCATCCTTTTTGTCTATCATATCTCGAAAATACACAGGAAAATATCGGTTCAAACAATGCTCTTGGTGGGCGTGGTCACCGGGGCTATACTTGCAGCCATCATTATGTTCATCATCTCCATAGCTGGCCCTAATAAGGTGCAGGGAATAATCTTCTGGCTAATGGGCAACTTGAGTTCACAGGAGTATCCTATGCTCTTCATAGTTTCATTCTATGTACTAATCGGAATTCTCATACTTCTATATCATGCTCGCGGTCTAAATCTTTTAGTCTTAGGAGAAGAGTCAGCGCTCCAGCTTGGTCTTGAAGTAGAACGCACCAAAAAGATAGCTTTTATCTCTGCCTCACTAATTACAGGTGCTGCGGTTTCAGTAAGTGGCCTCATAGGATTCGTTGGGATATTGATTCCTCATCTTACGAGAATGATTATCGGCTCAGACCATAGGCTACTCTTGCCTGTAGCTGCACTATCTGGAAGTATATATCTTGTGCTTGCTGATACTCTTGCTCGGACGCTTCTGGCGCCTACAGAAATTCCAGTGGGAGTGATAACCGCCATATGTGGTGGTCCCTTTTTCATCTATCTCCTCAGGAAAAAACACAAACCGATATTCTTATAGTTATGCACAAATGTCATTGCGAGGAGCGGAAGCAACGAAGCAATCTCAAGATGGTTTAAAGAATGGATGCGATTTATAGAGTTAAAAATTTGAGGTTTAAGTATGACGACAGCTGGGTGCTCAATGGCCTCTCTTTTGAGGTTAAAGAGGGCGAAATTCTAGGCATAATAGGACCCAATGGCTCTGGCAAGACGACAATCCTGAGGATACTCTCCAGCGTCTTAATCCCACAGGGAGGAGAAGTC
>CAZJWT010000035.1:9674-10958 GCA_964550005.1 uncultured Clostridia bacterium
TATCTGGATATAGGATACCAGATAGAGATTTATGACCTCATCAAGAAATTGAATGCTGAAAAGAAGCTAACTCTAATCATAGTATCTCACGATTTGAATTTAGCCAGTGAGTACTGCGATCGCTTGATTCTGCTCGAGGGTGGGAGAATTTATAAAATGGGAACCCCGAAAGAGGTGATAACTGAAGATAATCTCTCCAGGGTGTACCAGAGCAAAATCCTTGTGGAGGAAAATCCTATTACAGGTGCTCCTAGGGTAACTTTGCTTAGCAAATTGATGTCCAGAAAGTACCGGGAGAAAAAATTAACCAGCAGAAGTAATAGAATATCTTGAGGAGGTATCCCAAATTGGAAAAGAAGGGATTAATTCAGGTTTACACGGGCGATGGAAAAGGTAAAACTACAGCGAGCATCGGTCAGGCAATAAGGGCAAAAGGACATAAGTTTAAGGTATGCTTTGTCTTCTTCTTCAAAAACTTGAAAGATTTGCCTTATGGTGAAGTGGAAGTCCTGAAGGGACTGGGAATAGAAACGATTGGTTTTGTTCTCTACCATCCCCACTTCCATAAGAATATTAGAGCCGAACGGGTAAGAGAAGATTGCCTGAAGGCATTAGAGTCCATTAAGGAAATATTTCTGAAAGGATATGATATGGTAATTTTGGATGAGATATTGATTGCTTTACGGGATGGGTTTTTAAAGGAGAGGGAAATTTTGGAGCTTCTGGAGAAGAAACCAGAATCCTTGGACATAATCTTAACTGGAAGGGGAGCCACCAAGAAAATTATAGAAAGTGCAGATTTAGTAACCGAAATGAAAAAAATAAAACACCCATTTAACCAGGGGCTAAAAGGAAAAGAAGGAATTGAATATTAATTCTTAATCCTAGGGTAGCCGCAGGCTTTAGCCTGCGAAGACAAGCGCAACCTAAAGGTTGCGGCTACCGAAACTAAGAAAAGGAGGTAGAATCGAGTGTTATTGACAAGGAAAAATTTAATTTTGATTTTGGCAGCCATTCTAATCGGGGTTGGTCTCGCCTGGGCGGACGAGCAGGCAGTCTATATGGGAGACCTGGGAATAATCGTAATCACGCCAACCAGAGGTCCCAGAATGATAAAAGATTTACCTACTAATGTCAGCGTAATCACCAGGGAAGAAATCGCCGAAGGTAACGCTCAAAATGTGGGAGAAGTCCTTAAAAACAGATTGGGTGTGGAGGTAAGGAGATATGGAACTCTGGGTTCTCCGTCCTACATTGCGCTCCGTGGGTGTTCCGCATATCAGA
>CAZJWT010000036.1:0-10955 GCA_964550005.1 uncultured Clostridia bacterium
TTGGGCGACCAAGGTCGCCCCTACGCGATCGCTATGCAGCTACAGACTATCCCACCTTCTATTACAGGGAGATGAAGGGATAGTTGCAGGAGCTTCAAATCCGTGTCATTGCGAGGGAGCCCCGCACAATAAATGTGCGGGATAAACTCCGCGACCGAAGCCCCGATTTATCGGGGCCACGGCTCCGCCTCGCAATGACAAATTGACCGAGCGACTCCGAAAACTATCCCTTCATCTCCTCTCTATCTTCCACAACACTTCTTATATTTTTTCCCACTGCCACAAGGGCAGGGGTCGTTCCGGCCAATCTTTCTACGCTTGGGAAAAGGCGCGGGAATAGATGAAGCAGAAACCGCGGCTTCACGAGCAGGCATCTCCCGATATCTTCCACCACCGGGTGCAACTCCTTGGGCCATCTCCCTCATCGGCACAGGTCTTGCCCTCGCCTGTTCAGCGACTACTTTTACTCTAAAGATGTAATCGGAAATCTCCTCTCTCATATGCTGTTGCATGGTATCAAAGGCCCACTCAGACTCTTTTTGATATTCAGTAAGGGGATCTTTTTGTCCGTAAGCGCGTAATCCTATCCCTTCTCGTAATTTATCCATATCATAAAGATGCTCTTTCCAACGTGTGTCCACAACCTGAAGAGTGACCATACTTTCAATAAACCGCATCATCTCTTCTCCCATTTCCCTCTCCCGCTCGTCATATGCCTGTTTGATTCGTTCAGCTATCAGCTGACCTAAGGTCTCCTGCTTCATCCGTTTCAAATCTTCTGGAGGAACTGAAAACGAGATGTTAAAGGAGCGCTTCAGCCACTCAGAAATTGCCTCTAAATTCCACTGTTCGGGATAGAGCTTTGGAGGAGCATACAGCATAAGCTTATCATCGATAAGGTCCTCTAACATAGCCAATATATCATCTTTAAGATTGGCTCCTTCTAAGACCTTTCTCCGCCATTTGTAGACCACTTCCCTTTTCTTACTCATCACATTGTCATATTCCAGAAGCTGCTTTCGAATATCGAAGTTCATCGCTTCCACTTTTCTCTGAGCACGCTCTATAGCCCGGGTAATCAACGGGTGCTGGATATCCTGTCCCTCCTCGAGTCCCAATCTTTCCATTACTTGAGCTATGCGAGCGGAGCCGAAAAGCCTCATTAATTCGTCTTCCAGAGAGAGATAGAATCGGGAAGAACCGGGGTCACCCTGGCGTCCAGCACGACCCCGCAGTTGATTATCGATCCTGCGTGCCTCATGTCTTTCAGTTCCTAATATATGGAGACCCGCTAACTTAACTACTTCATTGTGTTCAGAAGGGTCTGGGGGATTCCCGCCCAGTATAATATCTGTTCCTCTGCCAGCCATATTAGTAGCAATGGTTTGTGCGGCTTTCCTTCCCGCCTGGGCGATAATCTGCGCTTCCTGTTCATGATACTTAGCATTCAAGACATTGTGCGGAATACCCCTTCTTTTGAGCATCTCACCTAACTTCTCGCTATTCTCGATTGACCTCGTTCCCACCAAAACAGGACGACCGACCTTGTAGAGTTCTTCGATTTCCCGAACAACAGCTTCGAATTTTTCCTTCTCTGTCTTATAGATTACGTCGGGGTAGTTAGTTCTTATTAAAGGCTTATTGGTAGGAATAACCACTACGTCTAACCCATAGATTTTCCAGAACTCTTCCGCTTCTGTAGCTGCTGTTCCTGTCATACCAGCCAGCTTGTCGTATAATTTGAAATAGTTCTGGAAGGTGATTGTAGCTAAGGTCTGATTCTCTTCAGCAATTCTTAAGTTCTCTTTTGCCTCAATCGCCTGGTGTAGCCCATCGCTCCACCTGCGGCCAGGCATCAACCTTCCTGTGAACTCATCTACAATAACTACCTGACTGTCTTTTACCACATAATCGACATCCCTTTTGAAGAGATTATGTGCTCTCAAAGCCTGGTTAATATGGTGAGCCCACTCGCTCTGTATATCATCATAAAGATTATCAATGCCCAACATCCTCTCGCACTTCTTTACTCCCAGTTCGGTAAGGGTACCTGTACCTGCTTTTTCATCCACAATATAGTCGTAACCCTTCTCCAAATCTAAACCCTTATATTTAGCCTCCACCTCTTCTTCTTCAGTAACAAACTTCCCTTTTAGCCGAGGAACGACGCGATCGATGATATAATACTTATTTGTCGATTCCTCAGCAGGTCCTGAAATAATTAGAGGAGTTCTCGCCTCATCAATTAAAATGCTATCCACCTCGTCGACTATAGCGTATTCCAACTTCCCCAAAACGCACTCTTCCAGAGAATGGGCCATATTATCCCTGAGATAGTCGAACCCGAGCTCATTATTTGTTACATAGGTGACATCACAACTATAAGCCATTCGCCGTTCAGATGGAGACATATCGTGCTGGATTAAGCCTACAGTTAACCCCAAGGATTTATAAATTGGCCCCATCCATTGAGCATCCCTTTTGGCTAAATAATCATTAACCGTAACTAAATGAGTCTTATACCCTCCCAGGCTGTTTAAATAGATTGACAGAGTGGCCACCAGGGTCTTTCCTTCGCCTGTAGCCATTTCCGCAATTTTGCCCTCATGGAGGACAACTCCACCAATAATCTGGACATCAAAGTGGCGCATATTCAGGGTGCGTTTGCCTACTTCCCTGACCACAGCAAAGGCTTCAGGCAAAACATCCTCCAGCACCATATTTCTCACCTTTTTCAATTCTTCTCTTGCTTTCAGTCTTTCTTCTGGAGATATGGCTTCTCTAAGTTTATCCTCTCTACTTTTTAGCTCTTCTTGATACTCCTTAGCCTTTTCGTTAACTCGACGCCTGAACTCATCCGTCTTGGCTCTTAATTCCTCATCAGAAAGCTTACTTATAGCAGGTTCCAATGAGTTTACAAGTTCCACAATCGGTTGTATCCTCTTAACGTCCCTCTGTGCCTTACTACCAAATATCTTTCTCAGAATTGAACCAACCATAACCTCATCCTTTTTCAGCCAGTCTTTTAAGATTTCTGAAAAAGTCCCCTCAGGTGTCATTGCGAAGGACGAAGTCCTGAAGCAATCTGACACGCAGTGTCATTGCGAGGAGCGGAAGCGACGAAGCAATCTCGTAAATTTATTCTTGAGATTGCCACGGCTTCGCCTCGCAACGACTTCGTTGGATTGCCACGCCCCTCCGGGGCTCGCAATGACAGACTAAAAGTAAGTGTTTTCAGAGACCTCTCTTTCCTAAGGTAATTCTACCATATCTAACAAAAAAAGTAAACCCCGTCCCGATCTATCGGGACGGGGCAAACGTCCCCGAAAAAAGCCCAGTATCAAAAATAAGATTATCTTTTCTTAAATGCACCTTCCAGGAACATTTTGCCCAGAACGGCACATCCCTGCAGTGAGGATTGTTCCTTTATCACATATTTAAATTTTCCCATCCAATGTCTCTTTGCTTCTATGAATACGGGATTTATGGCACCGCCAGTAAGAATCATTTCATCGGAAAGTTTAACTTTCTCTGATAATTCCTTGACATGTTCGCCAGTCAATTCCATTGAAGTCTTGACCATTCCCACCAGTATGTCTTCACGATTATGGGATAGATGGAGATTGGTGATGGAAGCCCATATGTTCTCCACAGAATACCTGTCTCCCGACAAATAGGGGAGAAATCTGGGAAGGTCTAAGACCTCGCCCTTATTCTCACGCTCAAGAAATTTTTTCAAAGTTCCCGGTAGGAATTCTTTGAAGAAATTGTCCAAGCTCATATCCTGACAAAATACACTGGCGAACCACTTAAAGGCTTCTCCTCCTGTATTTAGAACGAACATAGTTATCCAGCGACCAGGAATTACATGAGCACGAATATTGTGTTTGGGTGAATAGATGGGAGTCTCCAGACAGGTGGTTAATATTTCGCAGGTTCCCATGATATCCACTATCTTCCCTTCTTCGGATAGTCCCACACTTAAATCGGCACAAGCTACGTCATTCCCGCCCATCAATACCGGAACCCCTGCCTTCAGATTTAGTTTCTTAGCCATATCTGGCTTCAGGGTCCCCAGAACCTCCCAGCTATTAACAATAGGCGGCAACTTCTCCTCAGGAATTCCGAGCTCTCTGACAATTTGAAGATTCCAACCTTTTTCGGGTCTCGTTGTATTGAAAAGGGCGGTCAAGGAGCCAGTGGAAGCATCCATACCGAACTTACCGGTTAAGCGACAGCCGAAAAAGGTATTTGTATGAGCAAAAATGTGTCCGTTTTTGTATACTTTGGGAAGGTTATCCCTCCACCAGAGGATGGTAGAGGCGGTACAACCTCCGGGAACAGGAAGGTTGGCTGTTTCTGCCAGGAGCCTTTCTTCCCCTATTTTGTCTCGGATCTCCTGGGCCTGTTTCGGCGAACGCCTATCCAAAAAAAGTACCGCAGGAGTTAGTGGATTACCTTCTCTATCAAGAACCATTGCCCCAGGAGTGGTTACGCCCATAGTAATGACTTCAACATCTTTTAATGAGCTCTTCATTCGCTTGTGACAGTCGAGAAAGCCTGCCCACCATCTTTCAGGATCGGAATCAGCTTTATCTCCGTCATAAGTGTTGATAGGATAGTAACAATTTGTCATCTCTATGAGTTTGGCTTCTCGGTCAAAAAGTCCGAGTTTAAAACCGGTTGTCCCGATATCCAATGCGAGTATAACCCCTCCTCGAGTCATTTGTTATCCCCCTTCAAAAGTCCTGCTTCCTTAAGGTCTTCTCTTAACCTCTCCTTCTGGTCTTCTCTCAGTCCCAGAAGAGGCTTTCTGGGAAGCCCGCCCACGAGTCCCAAAAGATCCATTGCCGCCTTCACCCCTGCCACGCCATATGCACCGGAAACTTTCTTACTGAGGGCAGAAAGGCGCAGGTGAAGTTTCTCTCCTTCTTCTCTATTCTTCTCTTCGCCAAAATGGTAGAGCTCCTGTGTTAAGTCCGGAAGGTAGTTGGCCATGGAAATCACTCCTCCAACGGCACCTGAGAGAATCGCTGGAAACAAGAAGTTGATACTCCCTGCCATCACAACAAAATTATCAGGAACGACCTCGATAAACTTCTCGATACCACTAGGAGCACTGTCTTTTATCCCCACTATGTTTGGATGTTCACTCAGCTTCGCTACCAATTCTGGCGAGAGAGCTATCCCTGAAAATTTTGGCGCATTGTAAAGCAAAATCGGAATGGGCGAACCGTCAGCACATTCAGTGAAATAGCCTGCCAATACCTCATCCCTCATCTGGCTGCGGAAATAGAAGGGAGGAAGAAAGTTCAGATAATCAACTCCCTTAGCCTCAATTTTGCGGACAAAACGGAGCGCTTGCCGAGTAGCATCTACAAAGCAAGCAACTATAATCTTCTGGTGGGGCCCTTTACATTCTAAAACTATCTCCAGTATTTTGAGCTTCTCATCTTCATCGAGTGACTTGTTCTCACCATTACTGCCCAAAACCAGAAAGCCTTTGGCCTTGGATTTGGCGTAAAAGTCCACGTTGCGTCTTAGACCATCCCAGTCCACACTCTCATCCTTTAAGAAAGGAGTGGTTATGGGGAGAAAAACACCTGTTAGATTCTCCTTGTGGTTTTTCATAGAATCTCCTTTAATTCAGTTTGGTCCTTCTCCGTAAGTAGTGTAGCCCTTTTACAGATTACAGATTACAGATTTCAAATTTCAAATTACGGGCATAAAACCCTACACTACAAATTTGAAATGTCAACCATCCATATCGAAAATAATACCTTGTAGTTTCATATTTCTTTATTCTCCATCCTATTTCGCCTTTCTCTTCTTTTCCAAGCGCTGATTAACAAAGTCCACCATACCCTTTGTAGCATTGGAGAACTCTTCAGCCGTTGCCAGAAGAGCCGAATGGGTATTAAACTCCTCAGGTGTAAGACCATCTTCTCTATAGCCTTTCTCAAAGTAAGGAATCCTAAGAAGTTTATCCAGCACCTCTCGAGGAGGTTCTTCTCCTATTTGATCTCTGAACTGGATACTGTTACTAATTTTCATCAATTCCTTAATATATTTTGGAGGGCAGGTGTATACAATATTTCCGCCAGCCAACTTCTCTACATGCCAGGAGGTAATTGCTTTCCCATTTATAGGTGGACTCACACGCATGGAACATATGAGCATCTTACTTGGGTAGTCTTTCTCCTTAAGCAACTTGTAGGCTTTTTTAAATATGGCCAATTCAGCCCACCTGACATCTGCCTCTGAAAGTTCAATTCCTCTCTCGTCGGCTTCTTTTTCGATGTCTCCTAAGTCTCCGTACCTTGCTGCCATATGAGTTATGACAGACCTCCATTTTTTCAGGTCAACTTTGTTCTTTTTTGCAATTTCCAGTCCTTCTCTGACCGCATTGGCGCAAGCCAGAAACTGGGGGAGAGTAAAGGCCAGAGTATTATTGGTGGGTATGCCCATTGAAGTCAAAACTTTGATAATTTTATAACCCTCCCTTGAACCAGGAATCTTGACCATAACATTGGGACTGAGCTTTGCCAGTTCCTTAGCTTGGTGAAGCATCTTTTCTTCATTGTATATCTCTCGGGGATCTACTTGAGCTGAAATATATCCATATTTATGATTCGATTTTTCAAAAACCCCTAAATACATCTCAGCACCTCTTTTGACTATTTCCTTATAGACCAGCCAGAAGAGATCCTCCTCATCCATTTCCGGATTTTTCTCGATAAGCCCGTCTACGAATTCTGCCCAGTAGGCTCCGTGAGTCTTGAATACACTCAGGCAGAGCGGAGGGTTTGTGGTAACACCTCTAAATAACATCTCCTGGGATTTGTCAGGGTTGTATAATCTCTTGAACTGTCTTTTCATAATTTCCCTGTCCTCTTCTTTTGCTTCTCTTAGCATCTCTTCAACCCAGCTATCATAGACTAACGGTGAAGAATCCCACCATATCTCGGCTTCAGGGTTTATCTCCGCTAACCTTTCCAACACATGCTTTTCGCTCATTTTTTCTCCTTTCAACATAAATTTATATGAATTTTAGCAGAAAGATACGAGCCTGTCAAGTACAACAAAATAAAGGTTAGTGTCAAGAACTTTGGGGCAGGTTTCTGAAAAAGTCCAAAATGAGGTACTCGGGGTCGTCCCTGACCCCGAGGGAGGACAGGTTTTGTCCCGACAATTCGGGACTACCGTATTAAATACGACCATGTCAAGTACAACCGATAAACATAAATCTTTACAAATTTTCTTGATTTGGTATAATAATTAATTAAGGAGCGTGTTGTGATTCAGATAGAATATAAATTTCGCAGAAAACTTATATGGATACTTTCTGCCTCCCTCCTGGTAATTTTAATAATCTCCGTAATAACTTTGAGACATTACCTAACGGAATTGCCTCCCATTGATACCCTGGACGAGTATAGACCGAGCCTGATTACCGGAATTTACGATATCAATGGCGAAGTTATTGATGAGCTTTTCGTGGAGAGAAGGGCCCTGGTTCCCCTCTCCAAAATTCCAGTAGACCTCCAGAATGCTGTTATTGCTATTGAAGACCAGAGGTTCTTCAAACACTGGGGAGCAGACTTGCATGCTATTGCCAGGGCTATGTTAGCTAACCTAAAGCACGGCCAAATTGTAGAGGGAGGAAGTACCATAACTCAGCAACTGGCCAAGGCCCTGTTTTTGACCAGAGAAAAAACAATTGAAAGAAAGATAAAGGAATTACTTCTCTCAATCCAGTTAGAAAAAAATTATACTAAGGAAGAGATTTTACAGTTATATCTAAATCAGATCTATTTTGGTCAACGCGCTTATGGTGTTCAAGAAGCTGCAAATGTCTATTTTGGAAAAGACATCCAAGAGTTAAATCTGGCAGAATCGGCCATGTTGGCAGGACTGCCTAGAGCCCCAAACATGTACTCCCCCTTTGTGGATATTGCACGCGCTTATAGACGGAGAGCTACTGTCCTCCATAGAATGGTCGAGTGTGGATTCATGACGGAGGAGGAGGAAAAAGAGACCAATAATTATCCACTACCAATGGAAAAACATAGCCTAAGGGAGTCCCAAGGTTCCTATTTCGTGGAGTACCTAAGACAAATATTGGAGCCAAAATACGGAAGTAACGCCCTATTTAAAGGCGGACTAAGAATTTACACCACTTTAGACTTAAAAATGCAAAGGATTGCAGAAAAGGTCCTTTCAGAAAAACTTGACGAGTTCGACGAGATAGAAAATAGAGAAAGGGAAAAGCCACAAGAAATGGAACTAGAGGGAACGGAAGAGGTCTCGCAGAGAAAAGTCCAGGGCGCTATTTTAGCTCTCGACCCTGCCACAGGACAGATTAGAGTAATGGTGGGAGGCCGAGACTTCGCCGAGAGTCAATTTAATAGAGTAGTTCAGGCAAAAAGACAGCCAGGAAGTGCATTTAAACCTTTCATTTATACTGCTGCTATCGATAACGGGTATACAGTTGTAAGTCCCATCGAAGATTCTCCAGTTGCCTATTATAATGATGGAATAAATTGGAGACTTCTTTCCAACACCACTGACCTCTCCGATATAGACCCCGAAATTGTCAAAAATATGAACCCTGAAAAAGTCTGGATTCCCAAGAACTACGAAGAAACTTTCCATGGACGTATTTTAGTTCGCGACGCTTTAGCCTACTCCATAAATGTCTGCGCTGTAAAGATACTAGACAGAATCAGACCAACTACTGCAGCGAGTTATGCTGAAAAAATGGGCATTCAAAGTCCCTTGGAGAAGACACTATCTCTTGCCCTGGGTTCATCAGTAGTCACACCACTGGAAATAACATCAGCTTATGGAGTCTTGGCTAATCAAGGCATCAGAACCAAACCCTACGCTATTATTCGAGTTGAAGATGTTAGCGGAAATGTCCTGGAAGAGAATTTTCCGGAGGAAGAAGCAGTCTTATCGGCACAAACTGCCTACCTTATGACGCACCTTCTGAGAGAAGTTGCCGAGAGAGGAACTGGCTGGTATACCAAAAATATAGGTCATCCAAGAGCTGGAAAGACCGGCACTACCAATGAATTTACTGATGCCTGGTTTATCGGATTTGTTCCCAATCTGGTGACCAGTGTATGGGTAGGGTATGACGACAATCAGACACTGGGAGAGAGAAAGAGTGGAGCAGTTGCAGCCGTTCCCATCTGGACAGAATTTATGAAAGAAGCTCTACAGGATACCCCTGTATTGGACTTTTCCGTTCCCCCCAATATAGTCTTCGTAAAAATAGACCCTAAAACAGGGCTCTTAGCCTTGGAAGACTGCCCGGATGCTGTCTTACTACCATTTATAAAGGGCACAGAACCCACCGATTATTTCTTAAGCGAGAAAATATCTGAGGAGGAAACCCGTCCAGCCATTCCCACTCCCCTGGAAGAACAGCCCTTGTGGGATTAAGATAAAGGCAAAGCTTTCGCTTTGCTGCTACAGGTAGGGATGTAGCTGCAGAGCGACAGCTCTGCTATCTATAATGTAGCTGCAGAGCGATAGCTCTGCGTTAGTGTAGGGGGCGATCCCGATGTATCGGGATGGTCGCCCTGTAGGGGTTTAATTCATTAAAACCGATTAAAAAAGGAGATAGTATGGCTAAAAGTAGTAGGAATGCTGAGAGAGAAGGATTATTATATGTGGCTAATTTGATGTGCGTGGCAGCCAGGACAGCACCCAAGGCCAGAGGAATGGACAACATTGTCAGCACTGTTCTAACCGGTAAAGAAAAGGAATCCCTTGCTCAGAAAATGGAACGATTTGGGAAAACGACAGAAAGGCCCCCTGCGTTCGCCCGGGATGCAAATAACGTTCGCCAGGCACAAGCTGTGGTTTTAATTGGTACAAAATTTGATCCGGTAGGCCTGAATTGCGGTTTTTGTGGATTTGAGAATTGCCAGAAATGTAAACAGGCTCACTCTCGCTGCGCTCACAACAGTGGAGACCTGGGAATTGCCGTAGGTTCTGCTGTTTCCATTGCCAGCAATAATAGAGTAGATAGCCGCGTTATGTATACAGTTGGCTGGACCTCTGTTCAGGCAAAAATACTGGGAGAAAAAGTCAAAATGGTCCTGGGTATCCCTCTCTCTGCCAGTGGAAAAAACATCTTTTTCGACCGAAAATAAGCGTTCAATTCATGTGTCAGGGATTCCCTCTCCCTTGGGGAAAGCACCCTTTTTTTACCCTCTCCCCTAAGGGGAGAGGATGAAGGTGAGGGGAATTGTAGCTGCAGAGCGTCAGCTCTGCTAAAGCGGTAGCCGCTCCGATGAATCGGAGCGTTGGAATTCGCAACCTGAAGGCTGCGACTGCCGGGAATAGCGATTACTAAGAACAGAAAGGGAGTAATATGAAGGCTATTGAGGTTAATGATTTGAGCTTTACTTATGAAGGTGGAAACAAGAAGGCTTTGGACAGAATAAAATTCGAACAGGAACAAGGAGAAATGGTAGTCCTTATGGGACATACCGGAGCGGGCAAGTCGACTTTCTCTCGTTGTCTGAATCGCTTAATTCCCCACTTTCATAAGGGCGATTACAGCGGGCAAATCAGAATTTTAGAAAACTCAATTACAGATAAAAGAGTTCATGACCTGGTAGGCCAGATAGGTTTAGTATTTCAAGACTTTGAATCCCAACTCTTCTCCACTAATGTAGAATTAGAAGTGGCATTTGGTCCGGAAAATCTCTGCCTCCCTCGAGAGGAAATCAGGGAGAGAATTGATGAGGCTCTCGACCTAGTAAGGCTCAAAGGTTTTGAAAGAAGAGAGCCGGCAAGCCTTTCTGGAGGCGAAAAACAGCGACTGGCCATCGCTTCCATCCTCGCTATCAGGCCAAAAATAGTCATAATGGATGAGCCCACAACAGATCTGGATCCCCAGGGTAAACTTGAAATTTTCTTAGTGGCGAAGCTACTTA